>NZ_KV787947.1:0-430 GCF_001807155.1 Corynebacterium sp. HMSC05C01
TATCTTGCGCGGTGATGGCGACGGTGGTGGAGTGCCGCATGCAGTACCACGCCCGATTGTTATGGTGCCGCTTCCAGAATGGACCCGGATCCAATCCGGTGCCGGTGACGAGGTCACTCTCACGCTAACCGATGGCACCACCATGACGGGTGCGGAATTTCTCGCGCAGCAATTCGGCGACGAGCTGGAAGTCGCAGCGTTTCACCCGACCGAGGGTGCAGTCAACCTGTATCGCACCCAGCGGTTTGCCAATGGCAAGCAGCGCGCGTTGGCATCCATGATGTCGCCAACCTGTCCGGTGCCCGATTGCCGGCATGGAGCTGACAACTGCGAAATCCATCACATCCAGGCCTGGCGGCACGGCGGGGAGACCAACCTTGCCAACCTCGTACCGTTATGCCGGTTCCATAACGGGCGCAACGACGATGAC
>NZ_KV787947.1:450-98915 GCF_001807155.1 Corynebacterium sp. HMSC05C01
GCATCCGCCCGGAGCCATGCAACAACTCTTTAACTAGCCAATAACCCGCCAGCGAGCGGGCTATTCGGCATGCTTGACATACTCCACGTGTTCATCACGCTCGCCAGCAAAGACGAAACCGTTGACCTCCGCGACATGGCGCGAAGCAGCATTGCCCGGCAGCGCCCGAATAATCAGCAGGGGAGCCCCCTCGGCGAAAGCGTGATCGGTCACCAGGCGCACGGCACGAGTCATCAGACCACGCCCGCGGGCCCACGGGGCAGTGTTGTAACCAAAATCGGCACCACCGGAATCATCGGGGCGCAGCTCGATACTGCCGCAGTACCGGTCATCGACGACAAGCGCCCACCGCACACACCCATCACCCGCATCGCCGAGGAACGCCTCCGCCATCTCCACGGTGTACGGCGACGGCACCGTCGTCCACTCAACCATCCGCGGGTCAACCGACGCAGCGAACAGGTCGTCGCGCACGCCCGGAACGGTTTTCACGCGCGACCACGGCAGGAGCGTCAACTCGCCGTCGGTGAGAGTGTCGTTGGCGGGTGGGAACCAGGGGTTAGTTGGCATGGAGGGCCTCGTTGAGTTCGATGCCCTTTGCAGGGACGGCTTCGACGGAGCCGGTGACGGAGTTGCGGCGGAATTGCAGGCCGTTGGCGCCGGAGAGTTCGAGGGCCTTCACTTCGGCGCCGGCTTCCTTGCCTAGGGCTTCGGCGACGGGTGCGGTGAGGACGACCTTTGTGCCGGCGGTGACGTAGAGGCCGGCTTCGACGATGCAGTCGTCGCCAAGCGAGATGCCCACGCCGGCGTTGGCGCCGAGGAGGCAGCGTTCGCCGAGGGAGATGACTTCTTTGCCGCCTCCGGACAGGGTGCCCATGATGGAGGCGCCGCCGCCGATGTCGGTGCCGTCGCCGACGACAACGCCTGCGGAGATGCGGCCTTCGACCATGGATGCGCCGAGGGTGCCGGCGTTGAAGTTCACAAAGCCTTCGTGCATCACGGTGGTGCCTTCGGCGAGGTGGGCGCCGAGGCGGATGCGGTCGGCGTCGCCGATGCGCACGCCGCTCGGCACAACGTAGTCGACCATGCGTGGGAATTTGTCCACGGAGAAAACGACGACGGGGCCGTTTTCGGCGAGGCGTGCGCGGGTCATTTGGAAGTCGGCGACGGCGCAGGGGCCGTAGTTGGTCCAGACGACGTTGGACAGGAGGCCGAAGATGCCGTCCATGTTGGCGCCGTGTGGGCGGATGAGGCGGTGGGACAGTAGGTGGAGGCGCAGGTAGACGTCGTATGCGTCGATGGCCGGTGCGCTTAAGTCGGCGATGGTGGTTTCGACTGCGACGCGTGCGACGCCGCGGGCCTCGTCGGGGCCGACGAGGTTGGCGAAGCGGGCATCTGGCTCTTCTAGTCGACGAGTGCCTGTTTCCGTCACCGCCTCGTCAACCTTGGGGGCGGGGTACCAGACGTCGAGAACGGTGCCGTCGTGGGTGATGGTCGCGATTCCGCGTGCAATTGCAGTCGTGGGGGTAGTCATGGCGACTACCTTACGACACCGCGTTTCTTGGTCAGTAGCGACAAGCCGACCAGGGCGAGGGAGAGGATGGTGACGGAGATGACTTGGGAGCGGGCGGCGTCGTCGAAAAGCATGAGCACCGTCAAACCGACGAGGGCGGCGAGCGTGACCCATGGCACCCAGGTGGCGCCGTGGACACGGACGGCGGATTCGCTGATGCGTGGGTGGAGTTTGATGAAGCTTAAGGTGATCATGATCCAGGTGACGATGAGGCAGCCGCCGGTTGCGGACATGATGAAGTCGATCATTCCGGGCGGGTTCCACCATTGCAGGCCGACGGCGAGAAACGCGAAGACTACGGAGACGAGCACGGAGTTCATGGGCACGTTGTTGGCGTTGGTTTTCGCCATCCATTTTGGTGCGTCGCCTTCGAGCGCTTGTTGGTAGCCGAGGCGGGAGGTGCCGTAGAGCTGCGCGTTGAATGCGGAGAGTAGTGCGAGCACGATGACGACTTCCATGAAGGCTGCGGCGCCTGGGATGTTTGCCATTTCGAGCACGGCGGTGAAGGGGGAGTCGGCGGCGGAGTCGGCGCCGTCGATGGTGGCGTATGGCAGTAGCAGGGTGATCACGGCGACGGAGCCGAGGTAGAAGATCGCGATGCGCCAGATGATGGAGTTGACGGCGCGTTTGACGTTGTCGGCGGGGTCTTCGGATTCGGCGGCGGCGATGGTGACCACTTCGATGCCGCCGAATGCGAATGCCACGGCGAGGAGGCCTGCGGCGATGCCGGCGACACCATTGGGGGCGAAGCCGGATTCGCGCACGTTGTCAAAGCCGACGAAGCCGCTGGCGGGCAGCACGCCCAGCCAAAGGAGAACGCCGATGATGAGGAATCCGACGATCACCGCGATTTTGATCATGGCGAACCAGTACTCGAACTCGCCGAAGCCCTTCACTTGCGCGAGGTTCACCGCGGTGAGCACAACTACGACGATGAGCCCGGGCACCCATTGGGGGACGTCGAACCAGGAGGCCATCATGGCGGAGGCGCCGGTGAGTTCGGCACCACACGCCATGATCAGCAGGAAGTAATACAGCCAGCCGAGGAGGAATCCTGCCCAGTGGCCGTACGCCATGCGTCCGTAGGTGGCGAATGAGCCCGATGATGGGTGGGCGGCGGCCATTTCGCCGAGCATGCGCATCACGGCGATGACGATGAGTCCGGCGATGGCGTATGCGACCAGAATCGCGGGGCCGGCGGCACGAATGCCGACGCCGACGCCGAGGAACAGGCCCGCACCCACGGCGGTGCCGAGGCCCATGAGGGTGAGGTGGCGGGACTTCAGTCCGGTGCCGAGCTCGCTATTGCTTGTCGACGACCCCATTACCGCACCTCCTCAATCTCTGCCACGTTCTTCTTCGCCGGTTGCTTTCCTGTCGCGCGGGTCCACAAAACTCCCGCGAGGGAAACGACACCGACAACGACGGCGACGGCGAACATTTGGAATCGCCCGTCGGGGTCGGCGAGCATGAGCAGGATGACTCCGCCGGCGAGCGCGATCATGACCCAGGGAAGGACGTTGGGGGCCCACATACGTACGTCGGTGATTTCGCCGCTTGCTTCGAGCTTCGGGTGCAGGCGGACGAACGACAGGGCGACGACGATCCACAGCACGATCAGGCAGCCACCGACTGCGTTGAGGAGGAAGGCGAGCAGCCCGGGCGGGTTCCAGTACTGCAGGGCAACGGCGACGAAGCCGAAGAATACGGACACGATCACGGCACGGACAGGCACGCCGCGGGGGTCGGTTTTAGCGAAGATCTCGGGGGCGTCGCCACGCACTGCAAGGTTTTGCATGAAGCGCGACGAACCGTAGATCTGCGTGTTGCAGGCGGACAGCAGGGCGACGACGATGACGGCCTCCATGATGCCGACGGCGCCCGGGATGTTTGCCATTTCGAGCACTGCGGTGAACGGGGAGTCGGCTGCGGAGTCCGCGCCGCCGATTTCGTCGAAAGGCAACAGCAAGACGATCAGCAGCACGGAGCCGATGTAGAAGATGGAGATGCGCCAGATGATGGAGCGGATCGCGGAGTGGACGCCGGCTTCGGGGTTTTCGGATTCGGCGGCGGCGACGGTGACCAGTTCAATGCCGCCGAACGCGAAGGCGACCGCGAGCAACGCGGTGGCAACGCCAGCCCAGCCGTTGGGCATGAAGCCGACCTCGCTGATATTCGACAGGCCTACGAACCCGCCGGTGGGCAGCACACCGAGCCACAGGGCCACACCGATGCACAGGAACGCCACGATCACAACGACCTTGATCAGGGCGAACCAGAATTCGAACTCGCCGAAGTTTTTCACCGCGGCGAAATTGATCACGGTGAAAAAACCAATGGCGATCAGCGCCGGGATCCAGGGGGAAATGGCGAACCATTGGGCGACGATCGCGGACGCGCCGGTGATTTCGACGGCCATGATCATGATCATCATGAACCAGTACAGCCAGCCGATGGCGAAGCCGGCCCAGCGGCCGAAGGCTTGCTCGGCGTAGGTGGAGAACGTGCCCGACGACGGGCGCGCGGCGACCATTTCCGCGAGCATCTGCATGAAGCACACGGTGATGAAGCCTGCGACGACGTAGGCGAGGATGACGGCGGGGCCTGCGGCTGCGATGCCAACGCCGGTGCCAAGGAAGAGTCCGGCACCGATGGCTGAGCCGAGGCCCATCATGGTGAGGTGGCGCGTTTTCAGGCCGCGTGCGAGCGCGGTGGAATCGGCGACGGGGGAAACGGGGGTTGACATGTCGAACACCTTAAACCTCGACATGCAGTGAAGTGCATTCTTTTCCGGTTTATATGCGTGTGTTACGTGCGCGTGGTTTCTGCGGGGCGCAGCACGGGGGCGGTGGTGTAGGGCTCGTGTTGGATGCGCAGGTTGTCGCGGCCGGTGAGTTTTCCCGCGGGAAAATCTTCTCCGGTGGCGGGGTCGAAGATTCGGGTGTGGGGTTCGAGGGTGATGCCGGCGCCGATGTCGCAGTTGTTGCCGAGGGTGATGCCGTTGATGCTGGCGGTGGGGTGGAGGTGGCAGTTGGCGCCGATGCGCATGGGGTGGCGGGCGAGGGCGTTGTTGTTGGTGGGGGTGGCGATGAGGGCGGTTCCGCGGGCGAGGGTGGTGTTGGCGCCGACGGCGACTGCGGAGGAGATGGTGCCTTCGATGCGTGCGGGGCCGAGGGTGCCGGCGTTGTAGGAGATGTAGCCTTCGCGGACGACGGTGGTGCCTTCGGCGAGGTGGGCGCCGAGGCGGACGCGTTCGGCTTCGGTGATGGTGACGCCGGTGGGGACGACGTAGTCGACCATGCGGGGGAGGCGGTCGATGCCGTAGACGTGGATGGGGCCGCGGGCGCGGAGGTTGGTGCGTACGGTTTCGAAGTTGTTGGGGAGGCAGGGGCCTTTGTTGGTCCAGGCGACGGGGGTGAGGTGGTCGAGGGCGCCGTCGAGGTTGATGGTGAGTGGTTCGACGAGGCGGTGGGAGAGGAGGTGGAGGCGGAGGTAGACGTCGTGGGCGTCGATGGGTGGGGCGTCGAGGTCGGCGATGGTGGTGCGGACGGGCACGGTTTCGACGAGGCGGTCGCGGTCGGCGCCGATGAGGCGCAGGAACTCCGGGGAGAGGTTGTGGGCGGAGGTGCGTTGGGTGGTGGTGGGGTGGTCGTCGTTAAGCGTGAGTTCGGGGTTGGGGTACCAGGTGTCGAGCACTGTGCCGTCTATGGCGATGTTGGCGATTCCGAGGCCGTGTGCTCCCAAAGACATGGCCGTCATTGTAAACGTAGGATCGCGGTGTGACTTCCTTAGATCTTTTTGCGGACCCTGTTGTTTTGTCGGCTGCGTTGGTGGATATTGAGTCGCCGTCGCACCATGAGGAGGCGATCGCGGACGCCGTTGAGGCTGCGTTGCGTGGCCTTGAGCATGCGGAGGTGCAGCGCTTCGGTAATACCGTGGTGGCGCGTACGAATTTCGGGTTGGATTCGCGGGTGGTGTTGGCGGGCCATATTGATACGGTGCCGCTGGCTGATAACACGCCGCATCGGCTCGCGGACGGTATTTTGCACGGCTGTGGCTCAGTGGATATGAAGTCGGGGTTGGCGTGTTATTTGCATGCGTTTGCCACGTTGGCGCAGCCGGGGAAGGCGGCGCATGATTTGACGCTGATCGCTTATGAGGGCGAGGAGGTGGCGCAGGAGTTCAATGGCTTGTACCACCTTGAGCGTGATCATCCGGAGTTGCTGCAGGGTGATATTGCGTTGTTGGGTGAGCCGTCGGGTGCGATCATTGAGGCGGGTTGTCAGGGTACGATCCGCGTGTTTGTGGATGCGCATGGCACGCGTGCGCATTCGGCGCGCTCTTGGCTTGGCCATAATGCGGCGCATGATCTTGCGGGCGTGCTCACCCGTATCGCGGCGTATGAGCCGCGCACTGTGCTTATCGACGACTGCGAGTACCGCGAGGGTTTAAACGTCGTCGGGCTGGAGGGCTTCGTGGCGACGAATACGATCCCGGATCACGCGCGACTGATCGTGAATTTCCGCTACGCGCCGGATCGCAGCGTCGAGGACGCGAAGGCGCATCTGGAAGAGACACTCGCGCTGGAGGAGGGCCTCGAGCTCATTTACGACGATGTCGCGCCGGGGGCGTTGCCTGGCCTGGGTGACCCGGTGGCGGCTGGGCTGGTCAAGGCTGTGGGCGGGAACTTCCGTGCGAAGTTCGGCTGGACGGATGTGGCGCGCTTTTCTAGCCTGGGTGTTCCTGCGGTGAACTTCGGGCCTGGCGATCCGGGGTTTGCCCACAAGAAGGACGAGCAGTGCCCGGTCGATGAGATTCGTCAGGTGGCGGCGCAGTTGCTCGATTACCTGAGTGCTGAAAGCGAGTAAGAGATATGGCTCCGTTGAATTTCCCCCGCCCGGACCGCGACCGGAAGTTGCGTGGGCCGATGGCGCTGCGCAATGAGGCTGAGCAGGCCACGACCTATGATCAGCGTTTGTTGGAGTCCATGGGGCAGTCTGATGGGTATTGGAAGCACCAGGATCCGTGGCGTGTGATGCGGATCCAGTCGGAGTTTGTGGCTGGGTTTGATGCGTTGTCGGAGTTGCCGAAGGCTGTGACGGTGTTTGGCTCCGCACGTCTTGGCGAGGGCACGCCTGAGTACCAGTTGTCCTACGAGGTCGGCCGCGCGCTGGTGGAGGCGGGCTACGCCGTGATCACCGGCGGTGGGCCGGGTTTGATGGAGGGGCCGAACCGGGGTGCTCACAACGCGGATGGTTTGTCGGTTGGTTTGGGTATCGAGTTGCCGTTTGAGCAGGGCCTGAACGACTGGGTGGATCTGGGTCTGAATTTCCGGTACTTCTTCGCCCGCAAGACGATGTTTTTGAAGTACTCGCAGGCGTTTATTTCGCTGCCCGGCGGTTTCGGCACGATGGACGAGGTCTTCGAGGTGCTGTGCATGGTGCAGACCGGCAAGGTGACCAACTTCCCGATCGTGCTCATGGGCACGGAGTTTTGGTCTGGGCTGGTTGAGTGGATCGAGCAGCAGTTGCTTGGCCGTGGGTTGATCTCGCCGGGGGATGAGAAGTTGTATCTGGTGACTGATTCCGTGGAGGAGGCCGTGGCGCACATTGTGGAGGCCCACAAGGTGATGACGGATCAGCGTCTGCGTGATGAGTGAGGTCATGGCGATCGTGAACCGCACCCCCGACTCGTTTTATGACAAGGGTGCGACGTTCGCGATTGAGAAGGCGCTTTTGCGTGTCGACGACGCCGTTGCCGCCGGGGCCAGCATCATCGACATCGGCGGCGTGAAGGCAGGCCCGGGCGACGACGTGTCCGTTGCCGAGGAGATTGACCGTGTCGTGCCGCTTATCGCCGGGGTGCGTGAGCGCCACCCGGACGTGACGGTGAGCGTGGATACCTGGCGCGCCGCGGTGGCTGAGGAGGCGATCGCAGCGGGCGCGGACCTGATCAACGACACGTGGGCAGGCTTCGACCCCGAGTTGGTTGAGGTAGCAGGCGCTCGCCGCGTGGGGTACGTGTGCTCGCACACCGGCGGGGTCACGCCGCGCACGCGCCCGCACCGGGTGCACTACGACGACGTGGTCGCCGACGTGATTGCGGAAACCACCGCCTTGGCCGAGCGCGCCGTCTCCCTCGGCGTGCCGGAGGAGGCGATCTTCATTGACCCCACGCACGACTTCGGCAAAAACACCTACCACGGGCTGGAGATCCTGCGGCGTATCGACGAAATCGTCGCCACCGGCTGGCCCGTCCTCATGGCCCTGTCCAACAAGGATTTCGTGGGCGAGACCGTCGGGCGTGGCCTCAACGGTGCCGACATCACCCAGCGCGTTCCCGGCACCCTCGCAGCAACCGCGTGGGCGGCCGCGCGCGGGGTGGCGGCGTTTCGCGTCCACGAGGTCGAGGCGACGATCGACGTCATCCGCATGATCGAGGCGATCCAGGGCACCGCGGCACCGCTGGCAACCGTGCGGGGGCTCGCGTGAGTGCCGACACGCTCGCCGGCATGCGCACCGATGTACGAATCAGTGTGGTGATTCCTGCGCTGGATGAGGAGGCGACGGTGGGTGGGGTCGTCGAAAAGTGTGTGGCTTCGTCAGCGGACGAAGTCATCGTCATCGACTCAGACTCCACCGACCGCACCGCCGAGCGCGCCGCCGCAGCCGGGGCAACCGTGGTGAACTGGCGCGACGTCGACCCACGCACACCCTGGCCCGGCAAGGGCGAGGCGCTGTGGCGCGGCGTGAAAGCCGCACGCGGCGACGTGGTGGTCTTCGTCGACGCCGACGTGACCTCACTCGAACCCTGGTGGGTCGACGCGCTCGCCGAGCCATTTATCGACGACACCGTCCACCTCGTCAAAGCCTCCTACACCCGCGAAGGCGCCGGGGGTCGCGTCACCGAATTGACCGCGAAACCCCTCCTGCGCGCCCTCTTCCCGGAGATCGCCGTGGACCAGCCGCTCGCCGGCGAATACGCCATCCGGCGCTCAACCGCGCTTTCCCTGCCGTTCGTCGCAGGCTACGGCGTGGAAGCGGGCTTGCTCATCGACGTCGCCCGCGCCCACGGCCCAAAAGCCATCCAGCAAGCGCAACTGAGCCCCCGTACCCACCGCAATAGGCCGCTGCATGAACTTGCTGGTATGGCTGATGTCGTCGCAAAGACAATTCTCGCGCGCGCAGGAAAATTCCCCGTCGAGGTCAGCGAGCGCCCCGCCTGGGCCGACAGCTAAACTAACCCGCATGCTTTCCTGGATCATCCTCATCCTGGTGCTCGCACTGCTGAGCATCATTGGCCTGAAACTGTTCGCCACCGTCTTCGGCCGCGGCGAGGCCCTGCCGCCCATGCCACCAACAGAAGAGGTGAAGGAAGCCAACCGCCGCGCGGTGGAAGAAGGCAACTTCGGCGACATTCAGCTCGAGGTTGTGCACCGCGGTTACCGCATGGATCAGGTCGATGCGCTCATTGAACAGTTGGCGGGCGGCAACCTTGCGCCGGAAACACGGGTAGAATCTCCGGAAGAACACGTTTCGGAAACAAAGCAATAAGGAGTGTTGACGATGGCAGCAATGAAGCCGCGTACCGGTAGTGGCCCGATGGAAGCGGTGGAGGAGTCGCGCAAGATCGTCATGCGTATCCCGTCTGACGGTGGCGGACGCCTCGTCATTGAACTGAGCAAGGAAGAGGCTGGCGAACTTGGCCGCTTGCTCACGGAGGCTGCTGGAGAGTAGTTCCGGTCAAACGCGGTAGTATCACCACATGCTCAACGAGATCGTGGATGTACTCGCGGACCCGGTAGACCTGACCCCGCTTCGGGGCGAGGACGATTTTGGTCGTCTCGTCTCCGAATCGGGGCATTCTTATGACGTAGCCAAGCAGGGTTATGTCACGCTCGCGTCGGGGCGCGGGCTGAATCATGAGGGCGATTCGCTGGAGATGATTAATTCCCGCGAAACGTTCCTGTCGAATGGCCATTTCGCGCCGTTTGTGGAGGCGGTGTCGGATCGTGTGGCGGATGTTGTGGAGCATGCCGCAGGCGATCATGATCCGGTAATTCTGGAGGCTGGCGCCGGAACCGGCTACTACCTTGCGCACACGCTGGACCTGATTGATGGCGCGCGTGGTGTGGGGTTGGATATTTCGGTGCCTGCTGCGAAGCATTTGGCTAAGGCGCATCCGCGTTTGGGTGCGATTGTGGCGGATGTGTGGGAGCAGCTGCCTATCCGCACGGGAGCGGTTGATGTGGTGACCGTGGTGTTCGCGCCGCGGAATCCTGCGGAGTTTGCGCGTGTGCTTAGCGACGACGGCGAGGCCGTCATCCTCGTCGCCGACCAAGGCCACCTCGATGAGCTGCGCGAGCCGCTCGGCATCCTCGGGGTGGAGGACGGCAAGGTGGCGCGACTGATCGAGCAGTCGGCGCAGTGGCTGACCCCGGTGGCTGATCCGGAGTTGATTTCGTTCCCGATGACCCTGGGCCGTGACGCGATCGCCGCGCAGGTGGGTATGAGCCCGTCGGCGCGTCACCTGGATAAGGACGTGCTGCACGCGCGACTCGAGGACCTCCCGGAGCAGATGGAGGTCACCGCCCGCGCCCAGCTGATCCGCCTGCGCAAGAAGTAGCGCGCCGGCGCTTCGCTCACGACGCGCTAAAGAAACGGAGAAGGCCCGCGTGATGCGGGCCTTCTTGCTGTGCCTAGCTCATGTGCCGGCTCACGCGCCGGCTGGCTTAGAAGCGGGCGGGGTATCCGCGGCGCCACTCGCCGCTGATGGATGCTTCGCCGGTGGCGCGGCTGCGGATGCCGTTGCAGCCGCCTTCGGGCCAGATGCGCGACGACATGACAACGCTGCCGCCGCCGGCGTAGACCTCGAGGGTGCAGCCGTCGACGATGACGGTGACGTTGTCTTCGTCGTCGTCGTGAAGCGGTGCGGTTGCGGGGGAGCCGTCGAAGCGGTCGAGGGTGATGTGTTCGCCGTCGTGGGTGATCACCGCAGCAGGTTCGTTGTTGCCGTCGAGCACCTCGAGGGTGACCTGGGAGCCGGCCGGGATTTCGCACAGGCCGGCCCACATGCGCGCGCGGTCGGTGGCGCTGACGGCGTCTGGCAGGCCTGGTGCGGGCACTTGGAAAAGACGCCCACCTTGCAGGGTGGCGCGGCGCGGGAGGGTGAGGGCGTTGGCCCAGCCTTCGGTGGCCCAGTTGGGTTCGAGGGTGGGGTCGCCGGCGCGGTCGGTGTTGGTCATGAACCCGAGCAGGTAGGCGCGCTCGTAGCGGTTTTCCGCAGTGGTTTCGTCCAGCGGGTAGTTGGTGTTGCGTGGGCGAGTGAAGTCGTGGCCGTAGTCGAGAAGCGTAAACGGCGTGGTGATGTCGAAGACGTTGCCCCGCAGCCGGCCCACGGCGTAGACGGCGGTGTCTTTGCCGTCGCGTTCGAGGGTGATGAACAGGACGTCGCGGATTTCGCCGTCGACTTCGTCGCGCAGGCGCACGATGCGTGGGGCAACGAGGGAGGCATCGAGGGTGATGCCCGTCTCGCCATTGAACTCGAGCGGGCCTTGCAGCTCCCAGTCTCGGCCGTCGGGGGAGGTGAGGACGACCGGCTTGGGGTCGGTGACAGGCCCGGTCACGGCGAGCATGAGCCAGCCGTCGTGGCCTTGGTCGCGGTCGGCTTCCGTGTCCCAGGCGGGTACGACGCAAGGCGAGCGGAAGTTGGTGTCGCCGGCGGTGTCGTCGACGGCGGTGCCGGTGCGCTCGGCGGCATCGGAGACGTCAGTGTCGTCAGCGTCAGCGTCTTCGGCGTCGAGGTCGTCGTAAAGCCTGTCCACGTGCGCAACGTGGGCGATCTGGATGGTGTTTCCTGCCGGGGTTTCGGAGGAGAAGTACAGGTTGACGCCGTCGCCCGCGGAGGTGACGGACCCTGCACGGATGTTGGTTTCGTCGCCGGTGGGGACGATGACGTCGTTGCAGTCGAGCCAGTTGAATGCGTCGTCTTCGCTGACTTCGTGGCCCCAGCGGCTCGGGGCGTCGGGGGTTGGGCGGTACTGGTAGAACATGTGCCACAGGCGGTTCTCGCGGCTGCCGATGCGGAATACGCCAGCTGGGCCTTCGAGAATGCCGCATTCTGCGGTGACGTGTAGTTCGGGACGGTAGTCCGTCATCAGATCAACCCCTTGTAGATGTCTACGGTTTGTTTCGCGATTGTGCGCCAGGAGAAGGATTCTTTGGCTCGGGTGAGTCCGGCGCTGCCCATGGCGGTGGCGCGTGCTTTGTCGCCGGCGACGGCGTTGACCGCCTCGGCGAGGCGTTGTTCGAAGTCGGTGGTGTCGTCGGGCGTGTAGTCCACAAGCACGCCGGTTTCGCCGTCGACGACGACTTCGGGGATGCCGCCGACGCGCGAGGCTACCACCGCGGTGCCGCACGCCATGGCCTCCAGGTTCACGATGCCCAGCGGTTCGTAGACGGATGGGCAGACGAAGACGTCGGCGATGGTGTAGACCTGTCGTACTTTTTCGGCGGGCAGCATGTCTTGGACCCAGAACACGCCGTCACGCTGCGCTTGTAGCTTTTCGACGAACCCACGCGTCTCAGCAGCAATCTCCTCGGTGTCGGGGGCGCCGGCGCAGAGGATGAGCTGGACGTCGTCGTCGAAAAGCTGTGCTGCTTTGAGCAGGTGGGCGACACCTTTTTGGCGGGTGATGCGCCCGACAAACGCGACGACTGGGCGTGTGGTGTCGATGCCGAGTTCGTCGGCGATGGTGCCGGTGTCCGGGTACCAGTTGGCGGGGTCGATGCCGTTGAGGACGACGTGGACGCGGGAGTCGTCGATACGCGGGTAGGCGCGCAAAATGGCATCTTTCATTCCGGCAGATACGGCGATGACCGCGTCGGCGTTTTCCATCGCGTTTTTCTCCGACCAGGAGGACACGTTGTAGCCGCCGCCGAGTTGTTCGCGCTTCCACGGGCGGTCCGGCTCGAGTGAGTGGGCGGTGACCACGTGGGGGATCTCGTGGAGCAGCCCGGCGAGGTGGCCGCCGAGGCCGGCGTACCAGGTGTGCGAGTGCACCACGTCGAGCCCGGCTGCGGCATCGGCCATGCGCAGGCCTGTGGACAGGGTTTTGATCGCGCTATTGGCCCCCTCGAGTGCGGGGTCGACGCCGTGGACGTATACACCTGCGGCGTCGCGTGGGGCGCCCATGCAATGGACGTCGACGTCGGCGAATTCGCGCATGAACCGCGTGAGTTCTGTGACGTGCACCCCGGCGCCGCCGTAGACCTCCGGCGGGTATTCGCGCGTGAGCATTCCTACCTTCATGTCCGCCGAGCCTACTGACGTTGCGGAATCCCTGCACGAGCCTGGAATTGGCATTAGCCTTGCGGTTATGAAAAGCCAGCCTCGAGTTCTCGCCATTGTCCTGGCCGGCGGGGAAGGCAAGCGCCTGTTTCCCCTGACGGCTGACCGTGCCAAACCCGCCGTTCCGTTCGGCGGCAACTACCGTTTGATCGATTTTGTGTTGTCGAATTTGGTCAACGCCGGCTACATGCGTATTGCGGTGTTGACGCAGTACAAGTCGCACTCTCTGGACCGCCATGTGGCTACGGCGTGGAACATTTCTGGGCCAACGCAGCAGTACATCGCGTCGGTTCCGGCGCAGCAGCGTCGCGGCAAGCGTTGGTACAACGGGTCGGCGGATGCGATTGTGCAGTCGCTGAATCTCATTTACGACGACATGCCTGACTACGTCTTGGTCTTTGGCGCGGACCACGTCTACCGGATGGATCCGTCGCAGATGGTCGAAGATCACATTGCGTCGGGCAAGGCCGCCACCGTGGCAGGCATTCGCGTGCCGCGTGCGGAGGCGAGCGCGTTCGGTTGCATCCAGGCCGACGATGACGGCACGATCACCGAGTTTTTGGAAAAGCCGGCCGACCCACCGGGTACCCCGGACGATCCGGAGATGACGTTCGCATCGATGGGCAACTATTGCTTCTCTACCGAGGCGCTAATCCAGGCGTTGCTGGAGGACGAGCAGAACGAGGATTCCAGCCACGACATGGGCGGCGACATCATCCCGTACTTCGTCGCGCAGGGCGAGGCGAACGTGTATGACTTTTCCAACAACGGGGTGCCGGGTGCCACGGACCGCGACCGGGGTTACTGGCGTGATGTGGGCACGATTGATTCGTTCTACGAGGCCCACATGGATCTGATTTCCTCGCACCCGGTGTTCAACCTGTACAACAAGGCGTGGCCGATCCACGCGACTGACGACGACAACCTGCCCCCGGCAAAGTTCGTCCTCGGTGGTATTGCGCAGGAGTCCATTGTGGCGTCCGGCTCGATCATTTCCGGTGCGACGGTGCGTAACTCGGTGCTGTCCACCGACGTGCGCATCGAAGAAGGCGCGACGGTGGAGGGCTCTGTGCTCATGCCGGGTGTGCGCGTGGGCAAGGGCGCGGTGGTGCGCCACTGCATCCTGGACAAGAACGTTTACGTCTCCGATGGGGAGACGGTCGGTGTGAATACGGAGCGCGACCGCGAGCGTTTCACGGTGTCCGACGGGGGTGTTGTGGTCGTCGGTAAGAGCGAAGTTGTTTAGCCGATTTTGGTGATCAGCGTCAGGCCGCCGTCAAGCGGCAGACGCGCCACCGCGGCGCCGCGCTCGGCTGTCAGCGTATCGACGAACTCATCCGCCTCACGGGCGGCCTCTGTTTCGCGGTCGCGGCGGGTGGGGTCGGCCACGGTGCCGTCGAGAAGCGAACCTGCAAGCACCAACGTGCCGCCCGGGGCCAGCAACGGCCAGGCGGCCTCGATGAGCGGGCGCAGTTCGACGGGGGAGACGTCTGCGTAGACGATCTGGTAGGCGTCGTTAGCCAAGCGCCCCATTACTTCGAGGGGACGTGCGGTGAGGAAACGCACACGCGACGGGCTAAACCCTGCGTTGCGCACCGCCTCCTTCGCGCCGGCCTGCAGTGCGGCTTCCGGCTCGATGCAGGTCATGGTGGCCTTCTCCGGCAGGCCTGCGAGCAGGTGCAAGCCCACAACACCGGCGGCCGGGGTCACCGCAACCGCACCCTGAGATGCGTTCGGGGTTGCCGCCGCGAGCACCGTCAACAGGTCACCAACCACCGGGCTGGGTGCCGGGGTGCCGTTTTCGGCAGCGTCCTCGCGCGCTGCGCGCAAAGCTTCCGCAACCTGGTTGGAAAGGTGGCCGCCTTCGGTGGAACGGGCGGCGAGGTACGAGTTCATCTGGGTAAATGCGGTCTCACTCACACGCCACATCATAGCCGTGTTGCGTTCACAGGATTCTGTTAACTGGTTGGCTGGCTTTGGGGCAGTGAGTCTGCGAAACTATTGCGCATGAGCACTGACGTTCCACTCACCGGTACCGCAGCGTTTGACGCAGGCCAGGCAGCAATGCCGACCTGGTCTGAACTGGTGAAAGAACATGCCGACAGTGTCTACCGCCTGGCATTTCGCCTCTCCGGTAATCAGCACGACGCGGAGGATCTCACACAAGAGACGTTTATGCGTGTGTTCCGCAACGTGAAGCAGTACCAGCCTGGAACGTTCGAAGGCTGGCTGCATCGCATCACCACCAACCTGTTTTTGGACATGGTGCGTCGCCGCGCGAAGATCCGCATGGAGGCCCTGCCCGAGGATTACGAGCGCATGCCCGGCACCGACATGACCCCGGAAGATGCGTACTCCGTGACCAACCTGGACCCTGCGTTGCAGCAGGCGTTGGACGATCTGAAGCCGGAGTTCCGCGTGGCCGTGGTCCTGTGTGATGTGGTGGGGATGAGCTACGAGGAGATCGGTCAAACCCTCGGAGTGAAGATGGGTACTGTACGATCGCGTATCCACCGCGGTCGCGCGCAGATGCGTGAGTCGTTGGAGAAACAAGCCCTCCACAGCGCCGCCGCGAAGGAACTCATCCGCGCCCGGTAGTAGGGAAGGAGTCGGCGCCGTGACTAGGTTTAACTCCACCGATCATCTCAATCCGGAGGCGATTGCCGCCTACGTGGACGGCGAGTTGTCCAAGGCGGCCACGCTACGCGCCGAGCGACACCTGCAGTTGTGCGGAGAGTGTTGTGAGGAAGTTCAGGCGCAGCGGGGGACGTCGCAGCGTCTGCAGGTGTGTAATTCCTCCGACATGCACGCCCCGGCGTCGCTTGTGGAGCGACTGGCGATGCTTTGCGACGAAGACGTGACCGACACCCCCGAAACCCCCAAGGGGATCCGGAGCCGAGTGGAGTCTGCGATTCGCTCGCTGACGCACCGTGAGTAAGGTGAGTTAGGTGTTTTCTAGCATCGGGTGGGGCGAGATTTTCTTCATCCTGATCATCGGGTTGATCGTGATCGGGCCCGAACGCCTGCCTTCTGTCGTCGAGGATGTGCGCGCCGCGATCTATGCGGCCAAGAAAGCGATCAACAACGCCAAGGCGGAACTCAATGGTGAACTGGGGGAGTTCGAGGAGTTTAAGAAGCCGATCGATACTGTCTCGCGCTATGCGGCGATGGGGCCGAAGCGTGCGATGGCGAAGGTGTTGTTCGAAGACGACGACCCCAGCGAGCCTCCAGCGCCGAAGACACCACCACAGGCGCCGCCGCAACAACAAATGCGCCCCGAGCCGCGGGATTCGCAGCCGGAGCGCAAAGGCTTTTCCTGGGAGGACGTTATTTAACCTGCGGGTTCAGGCTCTTGCCTGCCAGTGAGTTCGGGCGCACCTTTAGCTTGTCGACGATCTCAAGCACCGCCTTGGCCGCCGGCGAATCTGGGTCTGAGATGACAACCGGGGTGCCAGTATCGCCGTGTTCACGCAGCTTCGGGTCCAGTGGCACGGAGCCGAGTAGTTTCACATCGGAATCGGTCAGCTGGGTCAGGCGCTCGGCGACGTGCTCGCCGCCGCCCTCGCCGAAGATGTTGAGTACCGTGCCGTCCGGCATGGTCATGCCCGACATGTTTTCGATCACGCCGGCGATCTTCTGATCAGTCTGCTGCGCGATCGTGCCGGCGCGCTCCGCGACCTCTGCTGCAGCAGCCTGCGGGGTGGTGATGATCAGCAGCTCCGCGTTTGGCACCAACTGTGCGACGGTGATCGCCACATCACCCGTTCCCGGCGGCAAATCCATAAACAGCACGTCCAGATCACCCCAGTAGACGTCGCCCAAGAACTGCTGGATCGCACGGGTAAGCATCGGGCCACGCCACACGACAGGGGCGTTGCCTTCCACGAATTGCCCCACCGAGATGTGGCGCACGCCGTGGGCGATAGGAGGCATGATCATTTCGTCGACAAGCGTGGGGCCCTGGTCCTCAGAACCCATCAACCCCGGCACCGAGTGGCCGTAGATGTCGGCGTCCACAATGCCTACCGTCAGGCCCTGGGCGGCCATAGCGGTGGCCAGGTTCACGGTCATCGAGGACTTACCCACACCACCCTTGCCGGAGGCCACCGCGATAACACGCGTGCGCGTATCCGGATCCGCAAATGGGATCGCCGGGCCGGTCTGCTCGCCGCGGAGTTTCTGGGCAAGCGCACGGCGCTGCTCGTCGCTCATCGTGTGGAGAGTGACGCTCACGTCGCCCACGCCGTCGAGCTCCTCGACTACAGCGCGCACATTTGACTCGATGGTGTCGCGCATCGGACAGCCTGCGATTGTGAGATAAATACCGACCGCAACATTGTTGCCGTCGATGGTGACCGATTCCACCATGTTGAGCTCCGTGATCGGTTTGCCGATCTCCGGGTCATCAACGCGCGAAAGCGCTTCGTGGACATCGCTTTCCAAAATCTGATGTTCAGTAGCCATTGCCACGCGATTATACGGCCGTTCCTGGGGGATTTTGGAATCCCGATAGACTACCCAGCATGACTGAACCTATGAACCCATCGTTGAATAAGCGTATTGGTGTCACAGAGGTGCCCACCGGCTGGCCTGTGGGCAGCTTTTCCACCTACGCCGAGGCGCAACGCGCCGTGGACAACCTGTCCGACAGGGAGTTTCCTGTAGAGAAGCTTTCCATCGTTGGTGTGGACTTGATGCAGGTGGAAAAGATTACCGGCCGGCTTACATGGCCGAAGGTGCTGGGCACCGGCGCGCTGTCGGGTTTGTGGATGGGCCTGTTTTTCGGCCTGCTGCTTTCCCTCATCTCGGTTCCGGGTGCTGGCCTGACCATGTTCGTGTGGGCGGTTGTTATCGGTGCGATCTTCGGCACGGTGGCCTCCGCTGTGGCCTACGCGTTCACCGGCGGCAAGCGCGACTTCGCGTCTGCAACCACGATCGTGGCTGGCCGCTACGACGTGCTGTGCGAGCCGGATGCTGCACCGCAGGCCCGCGACATGATCGCACAAGCAGGCGGTCGCACTCCCGCCTCTGAAAACGTCATCGGCGAGTAACCGACCATGAAGGCACACCACCAGTTTGTTGCAGCCGCAGCCCTGTGCACGGCCGCGGTTGCGCTCTCTAGTTGCGCGTCGGAGGACAACATCTACACTCAGGCGCGGCCGGAGAAGGCCGATATCGCCATCGCCATCGACGGCGCCTCCAACGAACAAGTCGTACTTGGGGAGATCTACAGCCGCGTACTTAAGGGCCAAGGCCGGCCGACGAGCGTGACCTCAGTGACGGGGCTGGATGACGCGCCGACGCTTGAGGTGTTGCGTGAGCAGCCGATTGACTTCGTCGTCACGTGCACTGGGCGTCTGCTCGAAGAGTCGGACCCTAAGGCCGCCAAGGAGCTAGCGGGCGGCGATGTGACCGATGGCGCCTATACCGACGAGGTCTATGGGGCCGCTGTCGCCGCTATGCCGGGGGATATGCGCACCGTCGACCCGTCACCCGCCCAAGCGTGCGGAGAGAGTGAGCTGCCGCAAAACGTCATTCCGGTGTTTCATAAAGGCACGTTCGATCACGGTGAGATCAACCGCCTGAACTTCATCACCCGCGTGCTGTCCACTGACCGTCTCGAGGAGATGGCGGAAGAAGTGGACAAGGGTGCCACGGTGGAGGATGCGATTGCGGAGTGGATGATCGAATACGCCCACATCGACGTCCACCACGACACCCCGGCAGACCCAGAGGATGTGATCGACCCGGACTCTGCGTCCAAATAACCGAATAACAAAAACTCCGGCCCGGCTTTTCACAAGCCGGGCCGGAGTTTTTAGGTGTGCAGGTTAGTCAGCGAATGCTTCCTCAAGCAGCTGCTTTTCTTCCTGCTGGTGCACCTTGGCCACACCGGTTGCGGTGGTGGACTGTGCACGACGGGACACGCGGACCATCTCCGGCATGTCCGGGATCAGGGTGCGCAGGTGCTCGTTGTAGAACGGCCATGCGCCCTGGTTTGCCGGCTCGTCCTGCACCCAGCGGATCTCCTTGGCGTTCGGGTAGTTCTTGAACGCATCCGACAGGCGGTTGAACGGGATCGGGTGGAGCATCTCCACGCGGACGATCGCAATGTCGTCGCGGCCATCCTTCTGACGCTTCTTGTCCAGCTCCCAGTAGATCTTGCCGGAGCACAGCATGATGGTCTTCACCTTGTCGGTGTCGCCGATCTTCTTGTTGCCGCGCTCGACGAAGTTCGGGTCGTCGATGACGGACTGGAAGCGGTTGACCTCGGTGAAGTCAGACGGCTGGGACACTGCAGCCTTGTTGCGCAGCATGGACTTCGGGGTGAAGACGACCAGCGGACGCTTCATCTCGCCGAGAGCCTGACGGCGCAGCAGGTGGGAGTGGTTAGCCGGGGTGGACGGCTGCGCGATGGTCATGGAGCCTTCCGCGACGAGCTGCAGGTAGCGCTCGATACGAGCAGACGAGTGGTCCGGACCCTGACCCTCGTAGCCGTGCGGCAGCAGGGAGATCAGGGAGGACACTTCGCCCCACTTGGTCTCGGAGGAGGACAGGTACTCGTCGATAATCGTCTGGGCGCCGTTGGCAAAGTCGCCGAACTGTGCTTCCCAAGCGACAACCGCGTCCTTGTTGCCAAGGGTGTAGCCGTACTCGAAGCCCATGCCTGCGTACTCGGTCAGTGCGGAGTTGTAGACCTGGAACTGGCCGCCGTTGCCGGCTTCCTGCGCGTTGTGGTCGAGCGGGTTGAACGGCTCGGCGTTGTCCGGGTTGTACAGCACAGCGTGACGCTGGGTGAAGGTACCGCGCTGGCAGTCCTCACCGGCGAGGCGGACAAACTTGCCCTGCTCAGCCAGGGAACCGAAGGCGAGCAGTTCGCCCCAGCCCCAGTCGATGTCGCCGTCGGTGAACGAGCCGCCGCGCTTGGACAGGACGGACTTCAGACGCTTGTTCGGGGTGAAGTCCTCCGGCAGGTTGGCGTACGCGTCTGCGAGGCGCTTGAACTGCTCTTCGGAGATGTTCGTGTCCAGGCCGCGGGTGAGCTTCTGGGAATCGGTAATACCGGTCTGCTCGCTCGGCTTGCCCTTCTCGGACTTCACGTCGGTGAAGACAGCGTCGAGCTGGTCGTGGAAGTCCTGTGCAGCCTTCTCTGCGTCTTCCTGCGTGATGTCGCCACGGCCGATGAGGTCCTGGGTGTAGCGGGTACGCACCGACGGGTGGTTGTTGATGCGCTCGTACATGACCGGCTGGGTCACGGTCGGGTCATCAGCCTCGTTGTGGCCGCGCAGGCGGTAGCAGATGAGGTCGATGAAGACGTCCTTGCCAAACTCGCGGCGGTACTCGGTAGCGAGCTGCGCAACCCATGCGGCTGCCTCCGGGTCGTCGCCGTTGACGTGGAACACCGGGCAGTCGAAGCCCTTGGCCAGGTCGGTGGCGTAGTAGGAGGAACGGCCGGAATCCGGGGTGGTGGTGAAGCCGATCTGGTTGTTCACCACGATGTGGATGGTGCCGCCGACGGTGTAGCCCGGCAGGCGGGACAGGTTCAGGGTCTCCTGGACGATGCCCAGACCGGTGAACGATGCGTCGCCGTGGAGCATAAGCGGAACGACCGGGTGGTCCTCGCGGCCCTTGGCAGCCTTGATCTGGTCTTCCTTGGCGCGCGCCATACCGACGAGCACCGGGTCGACTGCCTCAAGGTGGGACGGGTTCGCAGCCAGGGAGACCTTGATCTCGCCGTCGCCGAACATCTGGATGTGCTCGCCCTCGAAGCCGAGGTGGTACTTCACGTCGCCGGAGCCACCCTGCTGGGCTGCGCGCATGTTGCCTTCGAACTCGTTGAAAATCGTTGCAACTGGCTTGCCCACGATGTTGAACAGGACGTTCAGGCGGCCACGGTGCGGCATGCCGATGACAACCTCTTCCAGGCCCTGGCCTGCAGCGGTGTCGATGATGGCGTCCATCAGCGGGATGAGGGTCTCTGCGCCCTCGAGGGAGAAGCGCTTCTGGCCGAGGTACTTCGTCTGCAGGAAGTTCTCAAAGGCCTCAGCGGCGTTGAGCTTCTGCAGGATGTACTTCTGCTCTGCACCGGTCGGCTTGGGCATGCCAGCTTCGACGCGGTCGCGCAGCCATTCGCGCTCGTCGCGGTCCAGGATGTGGGAGTACTCGGAGCCGACCTTGAGGGTGTAGGAGGAGCGCAAGCGCGCCATAACCTCGCGCAGGGTCATCTGCTCCTTGCCGCCAAATCCACCGACGTGGAAGGTGCGGTCCAGATCCCACAGGGTCAGGCCGTGGGTTTCCATGAGCAGGTCACGGGAATCCGGCTTCGCCAGACCAGGCTGGTGCCACTGCAGCGGGTTGGTGTCAGCGATGAGGTGGCCGCGGGAGCGGTATGCCTCGATGAGCTGCATGACACGGGTGTCCTTGTTAATGCCCGTGTTCGGAAGATCCTGTGCCCAGCGAAGCGGGGAGTACGGGATTTGCAGGGACTGGAAGATGTTGTCCCAGAACTTGTCGTCGATAAGCAGCTGCGAAATATCGCGCAGGAACTCGCCGGACTCTGCACCCTGGATGACGCGGTGGTCGTAGGTGGAGGTCAGCGTGACCAGCTTGCCAACGCCGAGCTCGGCGAGGCGGTCCTCGGAAGCGCCGGCGAACTCTGCCGGGTAATCCATAGCGCCAACGCCGACGATGGTGCCCTGGCCCTTGGTCAGGCGCGGGATGGAGTGGCGGGTGCCGATGCCGCCTGGGTTGGTGAGCTGGATGGTGACACCGGAGAAGTCATCCATGGTCAGCTTGCCGTCGCGTGCACGAGCGACGATGTCCTCGTATGCGTCAACGAACTCGGAGAAGGACTTCTTCTCGCACTCCTTGATCGCAGCGACGACGAGGGAGCGGGAACCGTTCTTGCCCGGAAGGTCGATAGCCAGGCCGAGGTTGATGTTCTCCGGCTGGATGGCGAAGGACTTGTTGCCGTCCTCCTTGTAGTTCTTGTTCATGTCCGGGTGCAGCTTCGTCGCCAGGACGATGGCGTAGCCCAGGATGTGGGTGAAGGAAACCTTGCCGCCACGGGTGCGCTTGAGATGGTCGTTAATCAGCGCGCGGTTCTCAAACATGAGCTTGACCGGCATGTCTCGCACGGTCGTCGCCGTCGGCACCTCGAGCGACTCGTTCATGTTCTTCGCAATCGCACGGAATGCGCCCTTGAGCTGGAACTCGCCCGGCTCGACCTCGACCTGTGCGATCTTGTCCAGCGGGGAGGCCTTCGGCTTCGGCAGGGTGCGCTGCGGGCGGTTAGAGACCTTTGCTGCGGCCTCGTCGACCTTGGTCTCGCGACCATCCTGCGAAGGTGCGCCGGTGGAACGGGCAACCTTCGGGTCGGTCTTCGCCTGGCTTGCACCTGCCTGGGAAGGGGTGACGTTGGACGTGCCATTGGCGGTCTTCGGTGCACCCTTTTTCTCAAACAGTTCACGCCATTCGGCGTCGACCGAGTTCGGGTCGTCCTTGTACTGCTGGAACATCTCGTCAACCAGCCAGCTGTTCTGGCCGAACGTGTTTTCGCTGCTCACGGCAGGTTCTCGCCTTCCTTCTGTTTCGATTTCGCGGAACGTTTCTTTGACTGTAATCGTCCGCGCTGATATGGCGCGAACTTGGGTTGTTCCTGTCCACGGGGTTTCCGTCTTTCACCCCCGTTAGCGGTTGGCAGCCCACATTTGGGCATACCTACCGCCGGCGGTGAGGAGGTCCTCGTGGCAACCGTCCTCAATGATACGTCCTTCGTCGATGACGAGTATTCGGTCGGCCCGCGCAGCGGTTGCGAGGCGGTGTGCGACGACCACTGACGTGCGCCCCGAGGTTGCGCGGTCGGCGGCGTCGAGTACCGCGCGTTCGGTTGCGGGATCAAGGGTGGCGGTGGCTTCGTCGAGAAGCAGCACGGCAGGGGAGAGCATCTCCGCACGTGCGAGTGCGATGATCTGGCGCTGCCCGGAACTCAAGCCTCGGCCGCGTTCACCGACGCGCGCGTTGAAGCCGCCGGGGATCGTATCGACGACACCGAGCGCGCCAATGCGGTTCACCGCTGCCTCGATCTCTTCTGGGGTCGCGCCCGGCGTGCCGTAGGCGATGTTGTCCGCGACGGTGCCGGGGAACAGGTAGGACTCCTGCGGGACCTGGGCGAGTGCGCGGCGCCAGTCTGCAAGCGGGAATTCCACGATGTTTGTGCCGGAGGCGCGCACCTTGCCCGAGGTGGGGTCGTAGAACCGGGCGAGCAGTTTGACCACGGTGGATTTGCCCGCACCTGTTGGGCCGACGAGTGCCACGGTGGTACCTGGTTCGATGGTCAGGTCCATGTGGTCAATCACGGGGGAGGCGTCTGTATCGGTGGAGGCGGAGTAGGAGAAGGTGGTGTCGTCGAAAAGCAATGGCCCTCTTGCGGCGCTGAGAGCACCCGGGTTGGTGCCGGTGTCGGGGACGGTGGTGCGTTGGGCGAGCAGTGCGCGGATGCGGTCGAAGCTGACGGTGGCTTGCTGCCAGGAGTCGAAGATTTGGCCAAGCTGCTGGATGGGGCCGTAGAGCTGGCCGAGGTACATGGTGAATGCGACGAGCACACCGACGGACAGCGATCCGTCGGCGATGCGTCCCGCACCAAAGCCGACGATGACGGCGGTCATGGTTTGGGAGATGAAGTGCATGCCTGGGAAGTACAGCGCGACCAGGGTGACGGAGCGCATGCGCAGGCGGCGGTATTCGTCGCTTAGGGCGGTGAAGTGCGCTTCGAAGTGGGTCTGCGCGCGGTGGGTTTGGGTGGTGCGGATGCCGCCGATGAGTTCCGCGAACTCGCCGTTGACCGTGGAGATCTGTTCGCGTGAGGCCTGGTAGTAGCGCTTGGAGAAGACTCTGAACGCCCAGGTAGCGGCGACAATCAGCGGGACGGCGGTCAGTGCGATGAGGGTGAGTTCGCCGTCTGTGGCAACGAGCATAACGATCACGCCCACGAGCGAGCCAACGGCGACAATCGCCTGGGCAAGCCCGGTTTGTAGGAAGCTTGACAAGGTGTCGATGTCCGTGGTCATGCGCGTCATGATCTTGCCGGACAGTCGCGATTCGAAGTAACTCAACCCCAGTTGCTGCAGGTGCGCGTAGGAGCGCAGGCGCAGCCCGTAGAGGAGGCGTTCGCCGGAGCGCGACGACAAAACAGTCATGAGTGCATCCGAGGCCCAGGCGATCGCGACCACACCGAGCGCAATGAGGCCCGCGTTGATCAGGTTCTCCTGGTTAATTGGGGTAATGCCGCGGTCCACGGCGGCGCGCACGATGGTGGGGAAGGCCAAGTCCGCCAGCACGCCCACAATCAGCAGGGCGACGGTGCCTGCGATGAGCCAGCGCACGGCCTTGAACATGTCGCGGATGTGGAATTCGCTCGACGGGGTGCGCAGGCGGGTCAGTGTCTGCTCGGCCAGATCTGGCAGTTCGCGCGCTTCCGGGAGGCGCTCCACACGCGCGAGCAGTTCCGGGGTGGCGTTGATGGTGGAGGCGCGCCCGCTCGTCGGCACGATCACGCGTTCCTGGGGTTCGGTGTCCACTTCGGGCCACAGGTCGCCAACCTCCTCGTACAGCGTTTCGGACTCGGGATCCATGGAGGCGCGATACTCGTCGGTTGCCATGACCTCGTCGCGGGGCCCTTGCTTGACGACGACCCCACCGCGCACCACCGCTACCCGATCCGCATGATCCACCGTGGACTGGCGGTGCGCCACGGTCAGCACCGCAATATCACTCAGTGCGTCGCGCAGGTTAGCCAAGATGTGGGCTTCGTTGATGGAGTCGATGGCGCTGGTGGCGTCGTCAAGCACGAGCACCTTCGGTTTTGACATGAGCGCGCGGGCGAGTGCGATGCGCTGGCGCTGGCCGCCGGACAGGGTGAGACCGCGCTCACCGACTTGGGTGTCGTAGCCGTCGGGGAGGCGCTCGATGAACTCGTCTGCCAGGGCGAGACGTGCTGCGTCGCGCACCGCGGCATCAAGTTCGTCCGGCGACATGTTGTCGGCAGCGCCCATGGCGATGTTGTCGCGCACGGAGGAAGAGAAAAGGAAGGCGTCGTCGAAAACACAGACCACATCGCCACCGGTGACCGTGCCCGTATCCGGGGTGTAGAACCCGCCAGCTAGCTGCACCGCCATGGTTTTACCCGCGCCGGGCGGGCCGACCATTGCAACGGTCTCGCCCGGCGCGACCGAAAGGGTGAAGCCGTTTAAGACGTTGTGGCCGCCGGTGGAAAAGTGCACGTCGCTAAAGTGCAGGCCGGGTTCGGCAGGCAAGTTTTCGGTGGAATTCGCGGTGGAATTCACGGTGGAGTTTGCGGTGGACTCTTCAGGTGCGAGTGCCAGCACATCCGCGAGCCTGTCGAAGGAGCTCATACCCATCTGCATGCGGACGTACTGGTTGGTCAGCATGGAAAGGGTGGACGTCATCGTGGTCAGGTACGCGGTGAATGCGACGAACTGGCCGATGGAGATCCTTCCGTGGATGGCGAGCATGCCGCCGGCGATGATGGTGACCACCAGCGCCACCTTGGGCAGTTGGGAGAGCATCGGCTGGAAGCGTGCGGTGAGTTTCGCCGCCCGCATTTTTACCGCGTAGAGGTGGCGACCAAGGTTGTCGAGCTGGTCGATCTCTCGCTGTTCTTGTCCGAACGCCTTGACCACGCGCACGCCGGAGACGGTTTGTTCGACGTGTTCTGCAAGTTCTGCGGTGGCGTGCTGGTTGACCCACGTTGCTGCGTAGAGCGTTTTGCGCGACCGGTTGGCCTCCCACAGGAGCACGGGCAGCAGCGCCAGCGACATCGCGGTCAGTGCGACGTCCATGCTCAGCATGACGATCAAGGTGGCTACCAGTTGCACGATGCGCGTGAGCATCATCGCCAGAGTGTCCAGCACCGTCTGGTACATGTTCAGATCCGAGATCGAGCGCGAGACAATCTGGCCGGTCACGATCTTGTCCTGTCCCGGCCCGTCCAGGCGGTGCAGCGTGCGCAGGATCTTGGTGCGCAACCAGTGTTGCGAGGTCGTTGCAAGGCGACCGGAGGTGGTGCGCCGGATGATGCTCAGGACGTAGGTGGCCGCTGCGACTGCCACCATCAGCCACGCCACGCCGGCAACGGAACCGTCTGCATTCCCGGTGGCAATATCAATCGCTTGGCCAGTAAGAGCGGGCTCGGCCACGCGGGTGAGCGCGGCCAAGATGGCAGCAGCGAACGCGACGGCGGCAGGCGCGCGGTTCGCCTTGAGCGATTGAGTAAGAAGTGGGCTAGTGGTCCTCATGTTCCTTGTCGTCGCTGTCCTTCCCGCTACTGTCTTTGCCGTCGCGGAAGATCTTCAAAATCCACGCAGCGAATTCCTTCGGGTTGAAGCCACCCTTGATGCGACCGGTCTCGTCGGCCTTGTCTTCGGGCTCGAGCGGGGTGGCAAACTGCAGCGGCACCGGGCCGAGGGCCTGCTGAATGTTATCGATGATGTTGCCGGCCAGCTTGCGGTTCACCGTGGTACCGGCAACTGCGCCCAGGCCGAGCGGCAGCATCTTGCCCAGCCAGGCGCGACGCATGGAACGACGCAGCGAACGCATAGCCATGCGCTGCAGCACGTTGTTGGTCTCATTGAGCGTCGGGCCAGAAAAGCGCGACAGGGTGGCCTTGCCAGGCAGCTTGCGGGAGTTTTCGCCGAGCAGCGTATCCACGATTGCTAGACCCTTCGTACCCATCAGCGTGGTCAGCACGATGGCGCGGCGGTGCTCGGCGTCGGAGATGTCGTCGCCACGCAAATATGCCGAGGACATGGCGTAAAACGCCGCGAGATCCAGAAAGAGGGCGGACTCGCCGGCCACAGCAGCAGCACCTGTGAACAGGCCAACGCCTGGTACTGCCGCAGCGGCACCCACACCGGCACCGGTGCCCGTGACGGTGTTCTTTAGATGCTTATCCATAATCGCCTGGATCTGTGCCGGCGACTTATCCGGGTTGTCGCGGCGCAACCAATCTACATATCCGCGGATCACAGAGGTCTGCAGTCGCACGGCCTTGTCCACCGCGCCGATGAAAACACGACCGAGTTTGCCCGCGTCCTTTTCCAGCTGCGCTGAATTTTCCTGCAGCGCGACCTCGATTTCCTTGCGGAGCTCCGTCTCGTCGGTCTGTGCTGATTTCTTTTTACCGAACACGTTTATCCTCCTGCCGTGAACTGGCGATGGGTAATTGGTACAGCATAGAACGACTTCATATCCCGGGAAGACCGGGCGGAAACGCTCTAGGCTTGAACGCATGAATGCGCGCCGCCAACCAGTCGTACAGACAACGGCCGGAGCCGTGCGCGGTCAAGTCGACCCGCACACCGGAATGCGCACCTGGCGTGGCGTGCCATTCGGCGCCAACACCGCTGGTACTCACCGGTTCCGCGAACCGAAACCCGTCCAACCCTGGCCTGGGGTGCGCGACTGCACACGCTTCGGCCCACCCGCCATGCAAGGCACCTTCGGCATCCGTGGCACGGTGCTTGGTTCGGAGGACTGCCTCAACTTAGACATCGTCAGGCCCGACACTGATGAGGTCTTGCCTGTCGTTGTCTGTTTCCACGGCGGCACTTTTGTCACCGGCGCCAGCCACGAAAAAGTCCTCCAAGGTCATCGCCTCACCGCCGCGACGAACATTGTCTACGTCTCCTTGAACTTCCGCCTCGGCGTGCTCGGCTACCTCGATGTGCGATCGCTTGGCGACGACTGCGTGGCCAACCCCGCTATCCGCGACCAGATCCTCGCCCTGCGGTGGATCCGGGACAACATCGCAGCCTTCGGCGGCGACCCAGATGCCGTGACCATCATGGGCGAATCCGCAGGCGGTGCTGCCGTGCTGCATCTCATGTGCGCACCCGATGCCCGCGGCCTGTTCCACCGCGCAATCGCGCAGTCCCCGCCACCGGCCAGCGTCCACTCGAGGCGCCAAGCCGCCAGGTGGGTCCAAGCCCTCATCAGGAAACTCGGTCTCGCACCAGACACCACCCTTGACCAGTTGCGCGACATCCCCGCAGAAACCCTCGTGCGCGCCGGGCAATCACTGATGTTTAACAGCAAGGAAGCCCTGCAATTCAACATCAGCTTCATGCCCACCCTGGACAGTGCCAGCCTGCCCCAACACCCCATTGACACGTTCAACGCTGGCGAGCAAGCCCGCGTGCCACTGATCGTGGGAACCAACTCCGACGAAGCCAGTTTCACCAAAGCCATCTACCAAACCTCCCGCCAGCGCCAACGTGCTGCGCGCCGGGCGTTGAACGTGTTTGACCCGGACAATGCGCTGGATGTCATCGAGGCGTACGACGATGTCGGCGCACGCGGCGACTTTGCGGAGTTGATGGCAGACGCCGTGTTCTGGGCCCCGAGTGTCATCCTTGCCACAGCGCACCGCATGGTTGCGCCGACCTATATGTATCGCTTCGCCTACGCATCTGCCGCGATGCGCAAGTTGGGCCTCGGCGCGATTCATGCAGCTGACCTGGTTGCGGTCTATGGCGATCCCTTTGCCACAGTGACCTCCAAACTGGACCGCTTCGGGCCCCGGGACACCTTCCAAGAGGTCAGCCGGCTCATGCAGTACCACTGGGGCGAGTTCTTCCACACCGGCACACCTGGTACGGAGTGGCCCAGCTATGGGTTTAAGCGTGGCGACGACCCGGGGCGTGCGACTGCGGTGTTTGAGTACGGCATACGTGTGGAATACGACCCGAAAGCGGAGCAACGCACCGCGTGGGAGTCGTTTGACATGCGCGAGTGGGGAATTAGCCGGACGGATTTGTGACATCCGCGATGATAATTCCAGGCACGCGTCAGCGAACGTGGCTAGGCTGAAGCCAGTCTGAAGGTCAATGCGGAAGGAACCCACTGTCATGAGCTTTTTCGAGGACATCGCGGCCGCGTTGGACCGCGACGGTATTGAGTCGCGCGTAGGCGGGGACACGATGTTTGTCCCCATGTCCGCGGCGTTGGAATTGCAGTTTGTGGAAATTGATCCGCACCTGCCAGCGGCGAACGTGTACATCGCCGCCGCTGACGTGGACGAGGACGACGAAGAGTTTGAGGCCGTCTTAGTCGCTGTGGTGTTCTCCGTGGAGGCAGCGGTGACTGCTGTTGCTGAGCACATGGCGACCGACCAGGTGGTAACAGTGCTGCGCGACCTGCTGGAAAGCACGGACGAGCGCATTGGGGATCTCGAGTTCTTCCAGGACCACGTCAACCCGCAGCAGGTGCGCGCCGAAGTGGGCGCGAATGCCGAGTTGCAGGTCGTCGTCGAAGCCGTCAACGGCGTGCCGAGCGCCACAGTGACCTTCGTTGCACTCCCGGATGACTACGACGATGTCATCGAGGACGCCGAGGGCGAGTTGTGGGAGTCCGACGGCGATGCGGAACTGTCTGAGGAGGACCGCGCACGTCTGTTTGACGTCATCCATGATGAGGCAGTTGCCGACGCTGAGAAGCTCGAGCTGGGCAGCTTCACCGACTTCGACCGCCTCTTTGACGTGCTGTCGCTCGCCGCCGACCAGGCAGAGGAATGGGAGGCGCAGCTGCTTCCAGTCGACGACGAGATTGACGAGCCGGACGTCTACGACATCTTCGGCCAAGACGACGAAGACTACGACGAGGACCTCGATGATGAGGATCTCGACGACGAAGACTTCGACGAGGACGACGAGGACTAAGCCGCGCTGAGTCCTTCGAACATGGAGGAGGGCGACTCGATCGGGGTGAACGCCCCGTCGACGAGCCAGACGTAACTTGCTGCCTTCGCCCCCGGAATTTCGTGGACGGTGTGGGCAGCATCATCGGGGATGACCGCGCGCACCCAGGACTCGGCAAGCAACGTGTCCACAGGAACCCCAGCGGAATCCGTAATACGCAATTCGATCAGGTATGCCGGGATGTGGCGCTGCCCGTAGCCCTGGATACGTGCGCGAGCGCGCGGGCCAACGCGCCGCCGCGTGACCGCCAGCGACAACGTCGGACCGTTGTCTATCCGGGGTAGCGATATCACCGGTGGCCGCCAGGTCGCAGCCGGGCGCGACAGCGAGCGCGGGTGGTGGATCATCGCGTTGATGGCGTGCAGCTTCTCGGGGAAGAGGTCTCGGATTTCGGCAGCCAAGGAATCGGCGCTGGCGTATGCATCGGCATCCACAGTGGGGGAGGTGCGGAACATGGACAGGGCATTCTTTGCGTTCAACTTCATGGCTCAAACACTAAAAGTGGCCCCGACATCAACAGGCACGCATTCGAACACATTAGCGATACGGTTATTTGACGCGTTGTGTAACCTTGCTGTTTATGAGTGCGAATAAGGTGGTGAAACCGTCGATCCCCCGCACCATTTGGGTGCTCACGGGCGCCGCCTTCATTGTTGCGCTCGGGTACGGGTTAATCGCTCCGGTTCTCCCGCAGTTTGCGGGAAGTTTCAACGTATCCATGGCCGCAGCAGGTGCGGTCGTGTCTGTGTTTGCTCTCGCCAGGTTGCTTGGTGCGCCCGGCGCGGGTGTGCTGGTGGACAAACTGGGCTCGCGCCCGATCTATCTCACGGGCTTGAGCATCGTGGCTGTCTCCACGTTCTTCGTGGCGTTTGCCCAGGCGTATTGGCAGATTCTTGCGTTGCGGTTCATCGCGGGTTTCGGCTCGACGATGTTTACGTTGTCGGCGCAGGCACTGATTGTGCGGGTGACGCATCCTTCGATCCGTGGCCGCGCGAATGCGCTGTATGCCTCGGCGTTTCTTGTGGGCAATGTGTTCGGTCCGATCGTGGGCGCAGCGTTGTCGTATTTGGGATTCCGTATCCCATTTGCCATCTATGGCGTTGCGGTCGCGTGTGCTGCGGGCATTGTTGCGTGGCTTACACAGCCGCGTCCAGGTGCGAAGGCGTTGCCGAAGGCGAAGCCCGCGATGCGGCTGCGGAGCGCCTGGAAGGTGCCTACCTACAGGGGATTGCTGGTCGCGGCGTTTACCAATGGATTTGTGAATATGGGCGCGCGCGTGGCGGTGTTGCCGCTCTTTGCCGCCGCGGTGTTTGAGCAAGGCGGGGCAGCGGCTGGTTTCGCGCTTACGGCGTTCGCGCTCGGTATGGCAATCATGTTGCAGTTCTCTGGGCGCATGTCGGATCACTTCGGTCGGCGCCCGATGATCTTCGCGGGCATGGCAATGTCTGCGGTGTTTACAGCGGTGCTTGGCACGGCGACAAGTTTTTGGCCGCTCGTCATCTGGTCGGTGCTGGCCGGCGTGGCTTCCGGCACGATGAGCCCGTCCATTCAGGCAGCGTTGGCGGACATCATTGGCAATGAACGCTCCGGCGGTAAGGTGTTATCCACATTCCAGATGACGCAGGATGCGGGCCAGATTTTCGCGCCTGTGGTTGTCGGTGCGATTGCGCAGACCGCGGGTTTTACTGCCGCGTTCGGCGTATGCGGTGCAATGTGTGCGGTGGCGGCTGTTGTGTGGCTGATCATCGGTAAGGAAACGATGGTGAAGGAGCCACGATGAGAGTAATTCTGGACTGCGACCCGGGTATCGACGACACCTTAGCCCTCATCTGGCTCACCGCGGCCACGCAGGCAGGCATCCATGAGCTTGAGTGCGTGACCACGACTGCCGGCAACGTCGACGCCGACCAGTGTGCCAAGAACGCCGCATGGATCCTGTCGTTGTGCGGTTTGCCGATTATCTCTCTCGCCGCTGGAGTACCGGCGCCGCTTGAGGTGGAGCTGACTACCACGCCGGAAACCCACGGCGATACGGGGCTGGGCTATGCCACTGCGCCGCAGCGTCACGTCGAGCACGACTGGGAGGCGCTGTGGATCGACGCGATTGAGCGTGGCACAGACGATCTTCACCTCATCGTCACTGGTCCCATGACCAACTTGGCGTTTTTCGCTCACGCCCACCCGCAGCACTTCGCGCGGCTCAAGCACATCACGGTGATGGGTGGTGCGGTGAACTACCCGGGCAACACCACGCCGACGGCGGAGTGGAACTTCTGGGTCGATCCACACGCCGCCGCCGACGTCTTCGACATGACACCGACTCCGATCACGCTGTGTTCGCTTGGCGCGACGGAGAAGATGGTGCTTGAGCCTGAGCGGTTGGAGGGGGTCGTCGCAAAGCTAGGCGCGAGCCCGATCGCCCAGCACTTGGGAGACATTGTGCGGTTCTACTTCGAGTTCCACGAGGAGGTCGGAGAGGGCTATCGTGCGCAGATCCACGACTTGCTCACGGTGCTCATCGCGCTTGGTGCGGTGGACTACGAGCATTGCTTGACGACGATCGCCGTCGAGGCCGATTCCGACCTCACCCGCGGCACCTCTGTGGCAGATCTGCGCGACATTTGGGAGCGCGAACCCAATGCACGCTTAGTCACCGACGCGGACATTGAGGCCGCGTGGCAGTCCTTCGACTGGGCCTGTGAGATCCATGCACGCGTGGTGGCGGGTGATGCGAGCCTTATGGAACTGCGCCACCTCAAAGCAGACGACTAACTGCTACACTGCCTGATCTGAACGCTCCTGCCGAGGTGACATAGGCAGGCGCGTAGTTTCCCCTTTCACCCGTGAGAATTACGGAAAGTTCCATGTCACACACCACTTCTCAAAACTCGCAGAAGGCGCAGTGGACCCCGCTGCGTCGCGTTCTCGTTGCCCTGGGCGCGCTGATTATCGCCGCGACCTGGCTCTACTTCGTTCTTGTCCGCCCCGCTGACTGGGATCAGGTCACTGGCTCCGGTCCTGGCATCACGTTGCTGGCGGGCTACGGCGTGGGCACCCTGCTGCTACTCGTGGCCATCGTCCCGGTGTTGCCGGCGCGCACGCTTGGGCTGATTCCGATTGCGATCATCATCAACTCCGTCATCGGCGAGATCGTCGGCTCGATTGGTCTGCCGCTGTACCTCGACTCCGTGGGTACCGTGCTGGTCGCAGCCCTGGCCGGCCCGGTTGCGGGCATGGCCACCGGTGCGCTGAACAACGTGGTGTGGGGTCTGGTCAACCCGGCCGCTCTGCCGTTCGCCGCCGGTGCGGCCTTGGTCGGCTGGTTGGCGGGTGTGTTCATTCACCGCTTCAACGCGTTCCGTAACCCTGGCACCGTGGTTGGCTTTGGCCTTGTGCTCGGCGTGGTGGGCGGCATGGTTGCAGCCCCGGTTGCCGCATATGTCTACGGCGGTACCGCCGGTGTGGGCACCGGTGCGCTGGTGAGCCTGTTCCGCGAGATGGGTGGGTCCCTGATCGCGTCGGTAACCACCCAGGCGTTTATCTCGGACCCGGTGGATAAGCTCATCGTCCTGTTCATCGCATACGCCACGGTCAAGGCGCTGCCGAAGCGCACCGTGGCTGCCTTCGCGCCACAAGAACCTGTCGCACCAGCATCGACACCTGAGGCGTAAAGCACTTCCGTGGCAGACCGTCTGAGCCCTTCAACCCGTGTGAACCCGTTGACCGCTTTGGCCATCGGGGCGTTTGGCTGGATTCTGGTGCTCGGGCTGAACCGGCCAGAAGTTTCACTCGCAGTGCTGGCCATGGCGGTGGTGCTGGGCACGTGGCGGACCCGCAACGTCGCCCTCATCGCGGCCACCGCGTTACTTGCAGCTCCGGTCGCGGCATCCATGGTGCTCATCCATGCGCCCTACGGGGAGCACCGCATCGCGCCGCTGCTGACCAGCGACGGACTTGCCACAGCAGGGGAGTTAGCCGCACGCTTCACCGCACTGATCGCCAGCCTGCTCGCGGCCGTCGCATGGTCGCGCACCCCGGACCTGGCCAAGGCGCTGCAGGCAGCACCGGGTGGCAACCGGATCGGATACATCGCCGGCACGACACTGCAACTCGGCCCCCAAGGTGCACACCGCGCCCGGATCGTTCGCGACGCCAACCGGCTCAAAGGCGAGCGCATCACCGTAAAAACCGTGGTCCCGAACCTGATCATGCCGGTGCTTACCGAGTTGCTCACCCAAGCCGGTGCTCGCGGCCAAGCCTTAGAGACCGCAGGTTACGACCTCACCGGCCCTCGCACCGTGCTGCGCCCTGTCCACGACAGTCGCATCCAGCGCGCCGCCCGCATCTTCATCCCACTTGCATGTTTGGGGGTTGTGCTGTGGATCTGACATTGCTTACCCAGGCGCTCGACGAGCACCGCACGGTGCAGGTGATCGGCAACTCCGGTGCTGGTTTGACCACCCTGGCAGCGCAGGTCCACCGCGAGTGGGACAACGCCGCCGTAGTCCAACAGGACGCCACCGCACACGTGTCGTATCTTCGCGATACCGTCGTCGAGGAAGTCGCCCTCGGTCTCGAACAGCGCGGCATTCCAGCCGACGAGATGCGCCAGCGTTGCCAGGCAATTCTCCACGCCGCAGGGCTGAGCGATCTCGCCGAGCGCAACCCAGCGCAACTTTCTGGCGGACAAACGCGACGCCTTGCCATCGCAGCCGTTGCGGTGCTCGAGCCGGGCACCTTGCTTCTCGACGACCCCTTCGCCGGCTTCGACCCAACCTCCTGCACCCGCATCACCGAACTGCTGGCTTCGCTGCCGTCGAAGGTGGTCATCCTGGGCACTCGGCTTCGCAACATCGACTCGGTCGCCCTCGGCCTTGTCGGAGGTGTCCTCCAGCCCGAGGTCCCACCAAAGCCGAACCTGCAGCTGCCCGACCGCGTTACAGCAACCGGCGAGCCGATCGACCTCGGCGAAGTCTCCGCGGTGCGTGGCGAAACACCCCGCAAGTGGTGGCAGTTTCGCACCACGTCAGAGCCATCGTTCACCGCCGGTCCAGTGCACCTGACCGTCCGCCCCGGCGAGGCCGTATGGCTACGTGGCGACAACGGTGCCGGCAAGACAACGCTCCTTCGCGCAATGGCTGGCCTCGACGACAACCCGGGCCTGGAACAGACTCGCGGCGTGACCGTGTCGCTGGCGTTGCAGCGCGCTGCAGACCAGCTCGCCGAATCCACCGTGGGACGGTTCATTGGCGACGATGACACCGTCGCCGCACTCGGCTTGGACCCGGAGGCCCACCCACTGGACCTTCCGTCAGCGCATTTCCGGCTCGCACAGCTCGCCCAGGTGTTCGCCCAGGGGCGTGACCTTGTGCTTCTCGACGAGCCCGACGTCGGCCTCGACACTCCCTCCCGCGAACGCGCCCACGCCCTCATCGCAGCGGGCCTAGCACGCGGTCAGGCAGTGATCTTTACCTGCCACGACACCAGCTTCGCTGCGGAGGTGGGGGAGTATGCGTATCCGCTGAAACATTGTGTCGAGCAGCTATGAAGATGGGGGTTGAGCAAAACAGTATCGTGGCTTCAGACACCCAAGACTTGGACTTGCGGCTTGCGAGGCTGTCGCGGACGCATCCGTTATCTCTTGACGAGATCTCGCAGGTCTCTTTAGGAAAACGGAACAAGTCAGAACACGTCAACAACAAGATCTGCGTAGCCAAACCCCAACGAAGGGCACATGGAGTGAATATCGACAATTCAAAGTCTCCGGGGCGTATTTTACACGAAGATTTCGTTGGCCGAGATCCGGGCGGTCAAGTGGCTTTCTCTAGACCCCCGATCCGTTTGTAGTGCAGCGGAGCATCGAATCACCGGTCACTGTTGCTGTTGTAAAGGCCAAGCGTCGACATATTGACCGTTCCTTCGCATCTCTTCCACAGGCACGAGCGCTTTCCGCCAAAGAGAACGACACGTTACCTTCTTTTCGGTTCCCCAATAGGGATTAGCAAGGTCAAGTCTTTGGGAATCAGATGCGGAAGCATTGTCCGTATTGATTAACACCAGTCCTGCTATTTGGTGAAACAGGTGTCATCGGATAGCCACTACGGTGCTACTGGAGACCAAATGGCAACTTGCATTGGGAAGAGGGAAATACAGCGAGCCAACGAGTTTTTGGCAGTGCTTGATGGAGTGCCCGGTAATGCACTTCGCAGTAGCGGATTACGCAGTAGAGCTTTGGAATGGCGAATCTCCTTAACGCAATTTCCTAAGCTAGTACGCACGAATCACGCCAATCGGCCTACTGAAGATGGGCTTTATCACTGAGGTGGTCTTGTCTACCCCTGTAGGTTGGATTCCTGCCGCGGCTGATTGATGTTGCGACCGCGTTGCTGAAAGCTGCAGCGTGACTTTCCGGTAGCGATTCAGTTGGGATCGGGCAGCAGTGCAGCATTGTGTCTAGGCACGTCCGCGAAACCGTTACCTCAGCGCGTGGCGCGATCGTCGAGTAGGGAGGCACGGAACACCCAATTACTAATAACTCGGTCTGGAATGGGGCTATTGGTGTGATTCTCTCCTACGGGGTGCTGGGTAGTATTGCGGGAGATTTCGTCAAATGGAAGATCGACTGCGTAAACCACGATCGTAAAGAGCGCTACCGGCTACTCACCACACCGCTACTGGTTTCTTCGTCCTGACAGATTGAAACTCGGCTAGCGGCGCCTGTTAGAAGATTGTAGACAAACAGCCGTACCAGTCAGAGCAGTTCGAGTAAGATCTGTGATGAATTCTTTCGTCACCTCTACCTTTCGGACTGTAGTGGAGAACTTGGTAAGAATTCGGTTGTATGTTGCGACTGTGCGGCTGTTTATTCTGACGACACCTCAACTGGTACACAAAATAATCGAGAAGCTAAAACTGACTGCTAAGCGTAACGACATCGCGGTTCGCAATATCGAACTCTATTGTGTCGGAAGATTGAATTCTTGGCGGCCTCGGCCGGAGAGCAGGGCCTCGCATAATTGAAATTAAAGCCTTGTAAGATTCGGATACAACAAATTGATGTGCAAAACGGACGTTGAGTCCTGATCTTAGGGAGGCCTCTTATTATGTCCACGAATCAGCCTAGCCAGCGAGATGTTGAAAAAGCAGAAGCGCAAATTGTCGAGCAATCGAAGCGAATAGAATTCTATCTCACCGAGTATTCAGTGGAGATGCTTGCTCTCAAGGTTCACGAGCGAGAGTTTGTCGTCCCCGACTATCAGAGGAACTTTACTTGGGAAGAACCTAGGAAATCTCGCTTCATCGAATCATTGATAATGGGGTTGCCAATTCCTTTTCTATTCTTCTGGGAGATGCCAAATGGGAAATTGGAGATTGTCGATGGGTCACAACGTCTCCGTACTATAGAAGAATTTATTTATGGAAACCTTAGGTTGGGCGAACTGAAAACTCTTGATCGACTATCCGGTTTTCGATTTGAAGACCTACCCGCGTCGCGCCGACGCAAGATCAAGAATCGTTCAGTCAGGGGAATCGTATTGAACGAACATGCAGATCAGGCTGCCCGATTGGACATGTTTCAGCGAATCAATACAGGTAGTAAAAATGCGAACCCTGCTGAGATACGGCGTGGAGCACTGGCGGGGCCATTTATGTCATTTGTTATCGAATTATCCAAATGTGAGAAGTTTCATAGCCTCGCGCCTATTACAAAAAAGAGGAAGGATGAAAGGGAGTATGAGGAACTCATCACACGGTTTTTTGCTTATGGGGATGGCCTCGAAAAATATCGTGATAACCCATCGGAATTTTTGTATGAATACGTAGAAAAAATGAACGGAGCTTTCGAAAAGGATCGATCTTCGGTAGAGAGATACCATGCGCGTGCAGAGCAGGTCCTAGATTTCGTCTCAAGGAATTTCCCCAACGGATTTAAGAAATCCGAAGGAAGCTCGTTTACACCAAGGTCTAGGTTTGAAGCGATCTCCATTGGTGTCTACAAAGCGCTTAAAGAGTCGCCTTCAATAGGTCAATTGACCGCTGACGAGGTAGCGGTCGCTAGTTGGCTTGATTCGAGGGAATTTAAAAATATAACGAGCTCCGATGGTGCGAATGCGCGTGGAAGACTGGAAGGCAGAATTAACTTTGTCAGAGACAAACTGGTTGGAAACAACTGACGACCTCGAACAGTTCTTTCAAGAACGCTATGAGGAAGTCCAGTCCTACTTGGTCCTTCTGAAGAATGTGGAGACTGCCAAGCAGCTTGGTGCACCGACTTTCAAAGGTACAGGTCAGATTATTACGGCGAGTCAAAGTCAGATTCTGACTTCAAATCTTTACCTGCAGCTTTATAATCTTGTTGAAGCGACGGTGACGAAATGTATAGATGCAGTATCAGAAGTAGTGGACGCGTTTGCGCTACGTCCGGAAGACATGCCGGAGAATATGCTCCGCGAGTGGGTTAAATCTCAAGCTCGGACAAATGTTGAAATGGGAGCCGACAAAAGGTTAAAGGCTGCACTTCGAGTGTGTGAAACGTTAATCAATCGGCTACCTGTCGGACGATTTGATTTATCTGTGGGCGGGGGTGGCAATTGGGATGATAAGGCAATAGAAGCGCTTTGCAAGCGACTCGGTTTTCAATTTGCGTTATCGACCGAAGCCAAGCGTGACGCTAAACGGCCACTTAAGAACAACCTGGGATCGTTGAAACTCGTCATGGATCGGCGCAACGGGTTGGCTCATGGTTCGCTTTCTTTCGTAGACTGTGGCGGCGAAATGCTTTATGAAGATATGGAGCGTCTTGTCACATGCGTTGGTATTTACTTAAGTGAGCTAGTCGATGCCTTCGTTTATTTTCTTAATTTTGAGATCGTTGAGCGCGAGTCTGCCGTGGTACGGGATTCTTAGTGTGCGCAGTTTGTCTGCGCTATCCACTCTCCTGTAGAACTTTAAAGTTGGTATTCAACACGGTGGAGTAGAGATGTTTGATCGCCAAGGGAATCATTTTCCGAATATCCGTGCCGTGGATCTCTTTTGTGGTGCGGGGGGCATGACTCATGGGCTCATGCGGAGCGGTATTGACGTGGTCGCGGGTTATGATTTGGATCCCAATTGTCGCTATCCATTTGAGGCCAATAATCGAGCAAAATTCTTTGAACAAGACATTCGGAAACTAAATGTTGAAGATGTTGCTAAGCGGTTGTCTGGAGCGGACTTTAGCCTGGTTGCAGGCTGCCCACCGTGTCAACCATTTTCTACGTACAGTCGTTCGCAACAACGAAGAGAAACAGGGGACGATTGGAAACTAGTGGAGGTTTTTGGCCAGGTTATCCAGCAGATCCAGCCGGATTTGATCGTGATGGAAAACGTGCCACAACTAGCGAAGCATCACGTATTTGCCGATTTTCTTGAGTACTTAAAAGGGTATCGTACGGAATGGAACGTAGTGGAAGCGGAGCGTTGGGGCGTGCCGCAAAAGCGGAGAAGATTGGTTTTGATGGCCTCAAAGCAACACAAGAACCCTTTAGAGCTGTCGGGTGAGGTATCCCGTCCAGTAACGGTTCGTGAGGCAATTGGTGGGCTGAAGCCGATTAGAGCCGGCGAAGTGGACTCAAAGGATAGCCTTCATCGTGCTCCTAAACTGAGTGATCGAAATTTACAAAGAATCAAGCACTCAAAACCAGGTGGAACTTGGCGGGATTGGCCTGTTGAACTGCAATCACCTTGCCATCGTAAAGCCACGGGTGCGACGTATCCAAGTGTGTATGGTCGTATGTTATGGGATCGCCCGAGTCCCACCATTACGACTCAAAGCTTTGGATATGGTAGCGGAAGGTTCGGACATCCAGCGCAAGATCGAGCAATTTCGCTTCGGGAAGCTGCGATCCTTCAGAGCTTTCCTCAGGATTACGAGTTCGTACGGCCTGGAGAACGCGTGCGTTATAACGTGCTTGGGAGAATGATCGGAAATGCAGTTCCTGTTCGTCTTGCAGAATCTATCGGAGAAGCACTGCTGCGTCACGTCGCAAGTTGAGCCAAATGCTTCGTTTAATCTTACGCGACAACTAAAAATCTTTCTCAAGCAATCCTCTTGCTGGAATCGATAAGACTTTGGCAGTCGGTATTTAAGCGACGAGGTCTAAAGGCAGGTCGGATATGTCGCGCAGACGATTTCCCTTGGTGAGCATCTCCAAAAGCTCTTTGGCCTCGTCTGACCCCTCGGCTTCTACTGCGAGGGTCAATTCGGGGAGGGCTGCGTGGTAAACCATGTCGATATCGCCAGTGCCTAATGCGAGAGACGAGATTCTGGAAAGCATGGGTTCAGCAGTGACAGCGATGATGTGCGGGGAACGACCCTTACGGTTGCGGATTAGATTAAGAGCTTCTGCGCGTGTGTTCTGTGCTCGGTCGCTGCGCATTGTGAATTTGCAACTAATTACCGCATGGAGGATTTCTACTGGTTTAACGTAGTTTGCCGCACGAAAAGGTGAGGCTAACGCAGAGTGGGAGTCGACCATAAAATGGCTGCTATTTAGTTCTTCGTCTTCGAGCGCTTTACGTGTCACCAGAATGTCCGGACTGATTGTGTAGGAGTTGCCAAGGGCAGCAGCAAGTTGCGGTGTTTCCCCGACAGCTTGAGCAAGATCTGCGAGATGGCGGTACGGTTCGTAAAGCTCGACATGGCTACCTCGGCGCGAACTGCCGACTGCCTCAGCGCTCCATTCTCCGGGGCGTACAGACTGAAGCAGGGGGAACGTGCCGCGAATAAAGCCGGCGACTGCTTCCTCGAATAACGATCCTGCGGATTGGCCTTTGAGTTTCTCTCGGATTTCAGCGCCGAGGGATTCTGCCATGTGTAATGCGATCTTCTTACTGGCTTTGCTATTGCAATCTGCGTTTGATGCAACCCCCGAGGGGGAGATGGACAGAATTCCCTGCAGAACAAGTCGCTGGTGGAAAAGGTCTCGATTGGCGGTGATAATAGATTTACGACCGTCGTTCATAGAAGTCATGGGTGGACCTCCAACAATGTGGAATCAGGTCTTTGGGGCTGGGCAGGGAATGAGTATGTTGTAGGTTGTTTACGCAGCGCAGCCGCTATGGAGCGGCCTACAGCTGCGGCGACAGGAGGAGGGAACGCATTTCCAACTTGTTTCCATGCAGCTGTTTTTCCTCCCTGCCACTTCCATTCTGATGGGAAACCCTGCAGAACGCCGCCCATTTTTACGGTTAAACGCGGCATTTCGATACTGGGGTCTACAGGGAAATCTGGTCCTGGTGCTTCTTCTGCGATTGAAGATCCGCGTACCCCAAGCTTGGCCCATCCCTCTCGGGCACGGGTTGGCCCAACGTCTGGACCGCCATGTTTCTTGCTGCCTCCTACAAGGGTGGGGCCGATCCCTTGAGCATTTTGCGCCCATCGGTCCGCCCCAGGCCAGCCATTCTCTGCCATCAGACTATGAAGAGCATCTCCGACAGTTACTGTTTTGTCGACTGGATCGGGCCAGTCGAAAAACTCTGTGTACTCGGACTGTAGTGCGACCAAAATGAAGCGAGGGCGTAACTGCGGGAGACCGTATTCTGCGGAGGTTAGAAGCTCCCAAAAAACGTGGTAACCCATTGACTCGAACTCGGAAATGAGTTCACTTCGATATGCGGCGAACCTGGGCTGGGAGAGTCCGCGAACGTTTTCAAGCATGACTGCTTTTGGTTTTGCTATTCGGGTCAATTCGAGTGCGCGGGGGAACAAATCCCGCTCATCGTCTCGACCTAGTTGCTTCCCCGCGATTGAAAAAGGCGGGCAGGGTACACCACCTGCTAGGAGATCCAGGTCTTCTGCATACGGGGAGATATCGAAATCGAGTACGTCGCCTTCAATTACGTTCCAAGATGGTCTATTAGCTCGAAGTGTGGCGGCGGCATGCGGATCAAGTTCCACTGCGGCTCGAAGAGCGAAGCCTGCGTCTTCAAGTCCAAGTGCCTGGCCACCTGCGCCAGCGCAAATTTCTACAGAGGAAAAAGGAGTGTTCATCGGGGATCAGTCTATGGGTCGAGGATGGATAAAAGAAACCTTTGTAGATTTCTTGATCGAAAGAAACCCTAATTGTCCTAGGCGAGACAAACTTCCTTTAATGGGAACGTGCGTTCGATCGATGTGGTTGAATTTACGCTTTCTTGAATGCCGAAGATCTCTGTGTGGACCAAAGAGCTGTGCGGGAAAACGAAAGTTGAACCGCCGAAGTGGGGTCGTCGATACGCAAATGCTCTTAGATCTCTGCCTTGTCGATAACCTCGCGCAGGACCTTGGCGGAGTGGTGGAACTTGGCGGTTTCGTCGTCGTTGAGACGAAGTTCGACGACGTTGCGCACGCCGCTGCGGTTGAGCACGGTTGGGGTGCCGATGTAGATGTCGTTGAGGCCGTACTCGCCCTCAAGAAGCGCAGAGACTGGTAGGACAACGTCCTCGTTGCGCAGGATCGCGCGCGTGATGCGGGCGAGCGCGTTGCCGACGCCGAAGGACGTGTTGCCTTTGCGTTTGATGATGTCGTAGGCGGCGTCGCGGGTACGCACAAACATCTCGTCGATTTGTGTGTAAATATCCGGGTTGCGGGCGGCTTCCGACTCAAGCAGTGCGGGGAGGGGAACACCACCGATGGAGCCGGAGGACAACACCGGCAGTTCGGTGTCGCCGTGCTCGCCGATGATGTGGGTGTGCACCGCAGAGGGAGCAATATCGAAGTGCTGTCCCAGGTTGTGGCGCCAGCGCGCCGTATCCAGCACGGTGCCTGCGCCGATGACCTGATTCGATGGCAGTCCGGTCTGCTTCCAGGACACGTAGGTCAGCACATCCACTGGGTTGGTGGCCACGACATAAATGCCGTTGAAGCCGGCGGCCATGACTTGTTTGTTGATGGACTCGAAAATCTTCACGTTGCGCGCCACAAGATCCAGACGCGTCTCGCCGTCGCGCTGCGCAACGCCGGCGCAATTGACCACGAGCGCGGCATCCTTGCAGTCCTCGTAGGTGCCAACCGTGACATCCATGTGGTGGCCAGAAAACGGGATAGCGTGGCTGAGGTCTTCTACCTCTGCCCAGGCAAGATCCTCGTTGATGTCGATGATGGCCAGGTGGTCTGCCAGGCCCTGGTTCAAGACTGCGTAGGCGTACGCGATGCCGACAGCGCCTGCGCCGATGATGACAACTTTCGAACCTTGAGTGACAAACATATGACCATTATTCCATGTGTTGATTACGGGGAGCGGGGTGGGTTGGCGGCTTCGAGGTTACTTCGTCAATCCGCTTTTTAAAGGGCGAATGCTGGATAACATCTATTGATGTCCACGACAATCAAAGGAGCATCATGCTAAACGTGACAGACCTGCGAGGACGAGAGACCTCGGTACGAGAACTGCGTGCAATTCTTCCTCGTGCAGGTACCGATGTCGGCTCCGCAGCAGAACAGGTCGCGCCGATTGTCGACGACGTCCGTAGCCGCGGTGCCGAGGCAGCACTTGAATACGGGGAACGTTTTGACGGAGTACGCCCAGAAGCGGTTCGAGTTTCTTCGGATGCCATGCGGGCCGCGTTGGATGGTTTGGATGCTGATGTTCGCGCTGCACTGGAAACCTCGATTCAGCGGATCCGACAGGTACATGCTGAGCAAAAGCCAGCTACGCGCAAGACCGAACTCGCGACAGGAGCAGTTGTTACTGAGGTGTTCCGTCCGGTACATCGCGTGGGGCTTTATGTCCCGGGCGGTAAGGCTGTGTATCCGTCGAGTGTGCTGATGAATGTGATTCCGGCCCAGGAGGCGGGCGTGGAGTCCATGGTGGTGTGCACCCCGCCGCAGGCAGACTTTGACGGTCAGCCGCACCCGACGATCCTCGCCGCATGTGCGCTGCTTGGTATCGACGAGGTCTGGGCCGTTGGCGGCGCACAGGCGGTGGCGCTCATGGCCTACGGTGACGACGACCTCGAGCCGGTCGACATGATTACCGGCCCCGGCAACGTGTTCGTCGCAGCGTCCAAGCGCCTGGTCAACGGCGTAGTTGGCATTGACGCGGAAGCCGGTCCGAGCGAGATCGCGATCATTGCCGACGACACCGCTGACCCCGTCTACCTCGCCTACGACCTGATCTCCCAGGCAGAGCACGACGAGCAGGCCGCATCGATTCTGATTACGGATTCTCCGGAGCTGGCTGAGGTCGTCGACAAGGAAATCGCGAAACGCTACGGCATCACGCTCAACGCTGACCGCGTGCGCGACGCGCTGGAAGGCCCGCAGTCCGGGATTTTGATTGTGGACGACATCGAGACTGCCGTGCACGTGACCAACGTCTACGCGCCCGAGCACCTGGAGATCCACACCGCGAATGCGCAGGCTGTGGCGCGCGAGATCAACAATGCCGGCGCTATCTTCGTCGGCCCGTACTCGCCGGTGCCACTGGGGGACTACTCGGCAGGTTCGAACCACGTGCTGCCAACGTCAGGTACCGCAAGGTTTGCCGCGGGGTTGAGCACGCACACCTTCCTCAAACCGATGAACATCGTCGAGTACTCCGCTGAGGCACTGGAAGAGGTCGCGGATGCCGTGATCACCCTTGCAGACGAAGAAGGCCTCCCCGCACACGGGGAGGCCATCAAGGCAAGGCGGGGCTAGCCGCCAGAGGCGAGGTACGTACTACTTCGCCTCATACTCATATTCCGTCTGGGCGACAGCCTGTGGGCGACCGGTGATGAAGTACAGGATGGTCATCACGATCAGGAAGCCCACACCGACGGCGAGTGCAACGTGGTAGTCAGGCAGCCACACCATGGTGCCGAAGGTGAAGAGGATGAAGGCTACCGCGAACCACTGACCGTACGGCCAGAACGGAACCGGGAACTTCAACGCCTTGACCTCCTGGGGGGTCATCTCGCGGCGGGACGCGATGTGTGCGATGAGGATCATCAGCCACACGAAAATGGTGGCAAAGGTCGCAAGCGCTGCGATGGTGCCGAAGATGTCCGGGTAACGCTGGTTCAGGTAGACACCGACGATCAGGGCGACGATGAGCATCGCAACCGTCATCACAGGTACGTCGCGGTAGGTCTTCGCCATCGACTTCGGCGCCAGGTTCTCCTTGGCCAGGCCGACAAGCACACGGCCGGTGGAGAACAGGTCAGCGTTGATAGCCGACAGGGAAGCGCTCAGCACGACAACGTTGAGCAATGCTGCAGCCCAGCTCACGCCGAGGGTGTCAAAGATCTGGACGAACGGGGAATCATCACCATTGATCGTGCGCCACGGGTTGATCATCAGGATGACCAGGATGGACAGCACGTAGAAGATCAGGATGCGCATCGGGACGGTGTTGACAGCCTTCGGAATTGCACGATCCGGATCCTCAGCCTCAGCACCTGCGACACCAATGATCTCAGTGCCACCGAAAGCGAAGAGGACGAGGATGAAGGAAGCTGCCATGCCGGAGAAGCCGTTAGCGAAGAAACCACCGTCGTTCCAGAGGTTGTCAATGCCCATTGCCTCCGGGGACTCACCGAGGTTGAAAATAAGGATTGCAGCGCCACCGATGATCATGGCGACCACAGCGCCGACCTTGATCAGCGTGAGCATGAACTCGAGCTCACCAAACAGACGGACAGCGGCAAGGTTAGCTGCACTGATGATCAGCAGTGTGACGGTGATCCAGACCCATGCTGGTGTTGTGGGGAACCAGAACTTCATATAGATCGTGATTGCCGTTAAGTCAGCCAGACACACGATCATCATCTCGAAGGCAAACATCCAACCGGTGATGTAACCACCGAGACCGCCCAGGTACTCGCGGCAGTAGACCGCGAAGGAGCCGCGCACTGGGTGACGGACACTCATTTCGCCGAGAGCACGGAGGATGAAGTACATCACCGCGCCACCCAGGAGGTAGACGAGAAGCACAGAAGGACCAGCCGCCTGGATTGCGCCGGCGGAGCCGTAGAACAGGCCGGTACCAATCGCTGAGCCCAGAGCGATGAAGTGGATGTGGCGGGCCGTCAGGCCCGGCATTTTCGGTTTGGAAGTGTCTTGTTGCGTAGATGCAGTCATGGTGGACATTAACTGTGCTCTTTCAAATGACAATGTGCGAATCGAAGTGCGAATCGAAGTGCGAATCGAATCGCTACGGGAAAATATTGGTGATGACATTGCCCAAGGCTGGGCTGCGTCTTCCCGGTTTGACCTTCCGGCGGTGGCACAGTGATTAGGGGCTCGCCGCGGGGGAGGGGCTCCGGGTGCGCGGCGTGTTCCGACGAATCCTTGACGCTAACGAAAAATCCCCCGCGCTTTGCTGCGAAGGGCAGTTAGCGCAGGGGCGAAAAAGTCGGCCGACACCGCGCTACAGATGATGATGCAGGCGGGCCGGCTGGGTATTCGGCAACGCGAAAGCGACGGCCTGGTCGGCCGTGGCGGAAAATGCGTTGCGGTTCATCACGAGGAGAACCCTAGCACGGACATGTTGAGTTTGTGCAAAAACAGCTGAATTAATTTTTCAGGCGGTGTGCTTCGGACGGGTCGAGCAGCACCACACCGCCGGTTCCTTCGTACGCTTTAGCGCCGCTCATCTGTGTATCTGTGCAGACAGTCCTGCGGTTGCTGGGGATGTCCTCGTCACCGTCGAGGATGTACCGGCCCAGGCATCCCCAGCCATTATTCTTGTTCGTCCATGCGGTCACGCTGCCTTGAAGCTCGCCGTTTTTCGCGGCTTCCTTGTATCCCTCAAGGGTGCCCATGGCGACGTCGCACGTGGTGTTGTCCTCGAGTGCGTACACACCCATCTCCATGCCGAACATGTCGGTGGTGCCGCACTGTTCACCCTTGGCCACAGTGTGCTCCTCGGTGATGCTCTGGGTTTTACCTGGGCGGGAGTACACGCCGTCGTGGACCTCGAACGCGTCATTGCCATACTCAACACGGACACCGCCGCCGTTGAGGTTGGTGATTACGACATTGTTGATCGTGACGCGTTCGCCCTCGTTGAGGTGGCTCGGCTGGATGTCGTAGCCCTGGGAACCAGGGGAGACCGCCGTAATGAACCCGCCACGGTCTGGCTTGTACCAAATAACATTGGGGACCTTGGTGTTCGGATCGCCGCCGTTGTGCTCTACGGGAGGAATCGGATCGACGAACGCGGCCTGGCAGAACACTGGAGTGTCATCCGGGTTCCTGCCGATCCGACACCCGAACACCCCTGAGTCGAGCCCAACAACATTGTGTTCGAACCGCGAAGGATCGACATCCGTGTAGTTGTCTTGAGTGTCCTCGGCCGACGTTTCCGGTGCGTCGGAAGCGGTCGTCGTGGATTCGGTGTCTTGTGCCGAATCCGAAACGGTTGGCTCAGGCAGGGCCTGCTCAGAGCTATCGCCGCAACCGGTCAAGGTTGCGGCGGTGACGAGTACTGCGGCGAGAATCGATGTGGTGCGGTGTGCGCGGGAAAACTGCATACCGCCTAGTTTAGGAACACCACGTGGTGCTCATAGGGAATTACGCCCCTGGTGTGAAGTGGTCGGAGGAGTATTGCCCGTCGGGGGAGATCTCAAACCAGGAGTTGTCGCGCTCGCCGCGAATTGTGCCGTCGGCCCCGTGGGTGAAGGTGTAATAGCTGATGGTCACCTGTTCACCGGGGTGAAGCACGTCGCCCACGGGTTGTGCGTCACCGCCGCCGACATCGTGGGTCGTGGCAAAGCCAATCTCTGACACCCACATCAACCGGTCAACGGGAGTGCCCTGGCTGTTGTCAATGTCTAAGGGCGGCATCTGCCCAGCCGGTGCGATTACGCACCCCAGATACCCGTCGTCATCTCCGCCGGCGGGGAAGTACGAACAGGTGGTTTTGGAGTCGAACTCCACGACGTACGCCGGGTACTCGCCGCCTTCTGTGAAGTCGGCGGGATCACGCTCGACGAGGGCAGCTTCTGTTGCTTGTGCGGAGGGGTCCACTGAAGATTCGTTCAGTTCCGCCTCCTGGACGTCGTCGCTGGTGGAGCATGCAGAAAGCGCCAGTGAGGCAACAAAAGCAGAGGCGAGGGCTGCTGCAGGCGTTGCGCGTTGTGTGTTCATGCACACGACCCTATTAGGCGAAGACGCCCACCGCCCAGGAACCGAGCACCAAAATCACCGAGAACACCCAGCAGATCGGGAAGGCGATGCGCAGGTACTTGCCCATCTCCGCACGCGCCAGGCCGAGTGCGAGCCACAGTGCAGGGGAGAAGGGGCTGACGAAGGTGCCGATGACATTGCCCACGATCATCGCGGAGGCAGCACCCATACCGGAGACGCCGAACGCCTCTGCGGTTTGCTGCACGATCGGCAGCACAGAGAAGTAGTACGCGTCCGTCGACGTTGCCAGATCCAGCGGCACGCCGAGCAGACCGATGATCACGTGGATGTACGGGCCGACAGACGCCGGCAGGATGGCAATCAGCGACAGTGCGATCTGCTCCAGCATGCCGGTGCCGTCCAAAATGCCGAGGAACATTGCCGCTGCGAGAATGACGCCGGCCATGGACAGGGCGGTGGGGGCGTGTCGTCGCAAAGCATCGCTCTGATCGTCGAGCGACGGGAAGTTCAACGCCATGAGCAGCGCAGTGCCAACGAGGAACGCGGACGCCGGCGAGGCCAAACCAGCGACCAGCACGCCGATGAGTGCGAGCGTGATCAGGGTGTTTGCCCACGTCACCCACGTGCCACCACGCTGGGTGAACTCCAACTTTGCGCGCTCTTCTGCTTGACGACGAGAAAAGTCTTCTGCAACCGCATGCACATCCACCAACTGGTGGTCGCCATCCTGGTTGGCGGTGCGGCGCTGCTCGATCACACCGAAAATCGCAGCAACGATAAACACGAGGACAATGGCCGCACCCTGAACCGGCAGGAGGTGAGTCCAGATCTCGTTGGGGGAGGGTCCGATGACGGAACTTGCACGGCCAACCGGGCCACCCCACGGAAGCATGTTCATCACCGACGCCGACAGCGCGACGAGGGTGAGCAGCACGTAGCGCGACATGCGCATCGCCTCGTAAAGCGGCAGCAACGCTGGGATGGTGAGCAGGAACGTGGTGGAGCCAGAGCCATCCAAGTGCGCCACGATCGCAATGGCAGCGGTGCCAATGGTGACCAGGATTGGCTTGCCGCGGGTGGCACGGATCAACGCCTTAATCACCGGCTCGAACAGACCCACATCTGAAAGAATGCCGAAGTAGATGATGGCGAAGATAAACATCACCACGACCTTCATGACTCTGTCGAGCCCGTCGAGGTAGAAGTCCGAAATCTCCGCCACCCCAGCGCCTGTCAGCACAGCACCGATGATCGGAATCAACGTCATCGCGACGATTGGGTGTGTTTTGCCTTTAAGGAGCAGGCCGACCGTCACCACAATGATGGCAAGGCCCAGCACAGTCAGCGCGAGGGGAGAAGTCATGGGTGGATACTAAATGATTGCTGAGAAAGCCGGGGCTAATTTTTTCAGAAACACTGAAATAGCAGATTGTCGGGCTGATGCCGTAGTGTTAGCAGGCGATGAGCATTTCCGAAAACGCCACCGGCGGCGAGAACGAGCCGGATAAGAATGTGTCGGAAAATCAGGAAAACCCGCAGGATGTCGCGGCCGAGATTGTTGAGGCCGTAGTAGAGGACACCAGGGATGCGGAGATTTCTGAGGTAACCGGCGCCGCACAAGAAGACGCGGCCATTGAAATTGAAGACAACGTGGTAAAGATCGTCGATACGGACGAGAAGTCCGAAGACAACGGCGATAACGCTGCAGATACCGCAGAGGAAAAGGCAGAAGAGGTAAAGCCGGAGAACGGCTTTGAAACCCTCGGCCTGCCAGACAAGGTTGTGGAGGCCGTCAAGCGCGTCGGTTTCGAGCAGCCCTCGCCGATTCAGGCACAGACCATCCCGCTGCTGATGGAAGGCCGCGACGTCGTCGGCCTGGCACAGACGGGTACGGGTAAGACCGCAGCATTCGCGCTGCCGGTGCTGTCCCAAATTGATCCCAAGAAGCGTCACCCGCAGGCACTTGTGCTCGCCCCGACGCGTGAGCTGGCACTGCAGGTGTCGGACTCCTTCCAATCGTTTGCCGATCACCTGGGCGGCATCAACGTGCTGCCGATCTACGGCGGCCAGGCCTACGGCATTCAGCTCTCGGGGCTGCGCCGTGGCGCACAGGTGATCGTCGGTACGCCGGGTCGCGTCATCGACCACCTGGAGAAGGGCTCGCTGGACATCTCCAACCTGCGCTTCCTCGTGCTTGACGAGGCAGACGAGATGCTGAACATGGGCTTCCAGGAGGATGTCGAGCGCATCCTCGAAGACACCCCGGATGAGAAGCAGGTTGCGCTGTTCTCGGCGACGATGCCAAACGCGATCCGCAAGATTTCGCGCGACTACCTGAACAATCCGGAAGAGGTCACCGTTAAGTCGGAGACCCGCACCAACACGAACATCACCCAGCGCTACCTGTTTACGGCGCACCGCAACAAGCTCGACGCGATCACCCGCATTCTTGAGGTGACCGAGTTTGAAGCGATGATCGTGTTCGTTCGCACCAAAAACGAGACCGAGGACGTTGCAGAGAAGCTGCGCGCACGCGGTTTCTCCGCCGCTGCCATTAACGGCGATATTCCGCAGCAGCAGCGCGAGCGCACAGTGGATCAGCTTCGCGACGGCCGCCTGGACATCCTCGTGGCCACCGACGTCGCAGCCCGCGGCCTGGACGTCGAGCGCATCTCGCACGTGCTTAACTACGACATTCCGAACGACACGGAGTCGTATGTCCACCGCATTGGCCGCACTGGCCGTGCAGGCCGTACCGGCGAGGCGATCCTGTTCGTCACCCCGCGTGAGCGCCGCATGCTGCGCTCGATCGAGCGTGTGACCAACGCGACCATCGAAGAGATGGAACTGCCGACTGTCGACGAGGTCAACGAGAGCCGCAAGACCAAGTTCATGGACTCCATCACCGAGTCGCTTGAGGCTTCTGAACTGCAGATCTTCAAGACCATGGTGCGCGAGTACTCCGCGGCCAACAACGTGCCGATGGATGACATTGCCGCAGCGCTTGCTACCCAGGCGTTGGCTGGCGACGAGTTCCTGATGAAGGAGCCGCCGCGCGACAAGCGTGACCGTCGTGATCGTCGTGACCGCGATCGTTTCGACCGCGACGACCGTCGTGGCCGTGACCGATTTGATCGTGGCGAGCGTGGTGGTCGTGGTCGTCGTGGTGACAGCGAGAACTTTGATACCTACCGTCTCGACGTGGGTAAGCGCCAGCACGTGCGCCCGGGTGCGATCGTGGGTGCCCTGGCCAACGAGGGTGGCCTGAGCTCCAAGGACTTCGGTCGCATCACCATCGGCGGTGACTTCACTCTGGTGGAACTGCCGAAGAACCTTGACCGCGCTGTACTGGACCGTCTGGAGGACACCCGCATTTCCGGTCAGCTGATCAACATCCAGCGTGACCATGGTGCACCGCCGCGTGATCGTGGCGGACGTGGCCGTGGCGGCTACCGCGGTGGGCGCGACCGTGACGATCGTGGGTACGGCGGCCGTGGCCGCGGTGACCGTGACCGCGGTGGATACCGTGGCGGGCGCGACCGTGATGACCGCGGTTACGGCGGCCGTGGCCGTGGCGACCGGGATCGCGGTGGATATCGCGACTAGTTCTTAGCGCGTCAACGACACGGGGCCATCTCGGAACCGGGTACAGTGTGGAAAGCATTTGCCCGGCCGGGGTGGCCCCGTTTTGTTTGTAAAGAGAGCACGCCTTCATGCTTCAACCGCGCCTGTTGTCCACCATCGCTGCATTCGTGATTGCGCTCGTCGCTGGGGTTGGGGTGCTTCCAGTGGAGGCGTCAGCGCAAACCCGCACTGTCACGCAGGGTGGATCTGTAGTGGTGCATGGCACCGGTGTGTGCACGGTGGGTTACAACGATCCGGCACGTCACCGCAGTTTTGTTGCGGCGCACTGCGGACGGAACGGAGCACGGGTGGAAATCGTCGACCCCGCTACCAATGCACGCAGCGGGGCAGTGGGCACCTTGTACCGTTCGCGGGCGTACGACGGCCACCTGGGTAACGACTGGGCTGCAATCCAGTGGGATCCAGGTGTGCGCCTTGACGGCAACCGCATCACAGGCGATGCCTGGGTGCCCCCCAACGACATTCGAATGGGAGAGACCGTGTGCTACTTCGGTCGAACCTCGCATGCGGGTGGTGGACGCACCTGCGGTTCTTTTGGCGGGTCGGCGGATAACACGTTTCTCCTTAACGCACCTTTGACTCGCCCCGGTGATTCGGGCGGGCCGATGTGGGTGCCCGGTCGTGGTTTCGTTGGAGTGGTTTCCAGCATGTGGACCTCGCGTCAGTTGCCGCTCGTGCAAGGCAAGAACTTCGTCGTCGGGGTCGTGCCGCAGGACGGTCCGCCGGTACCAGATGCGCGCCTTGTCGGACTGTGGGCGCAGAACACGTTCCTACCGGGGCTGACTGGTCCTGTCGCTGAGGGGATCCGGGCAGTTATCGACGCCATCTTGCGCCTGTTCACCGGGCTTGGCTTTCATGGTCCTGCGTCGCTGCACTACGGCTAGGTGTTTCGCCGTGCGATTGAACGTGGAATTTGCCTGCGTGATGCGGTGTGAGCAGGTAATCTAATGCGCGTCACCCGTGCCCTAGGAAAGTCATACAAATGAGAAAATTGGGATTCGCCGCCACGGTGAACACCGAGGTCCGTAGCCTCGTAGCCGCCGCTGGTGCAGCCGCGCTGGTGCTGAGCCCAGCGGTTGCAACCGCGGCAACGCCGACCGTTGTCGAGCAAGGCAAGGCCATCTACATCGAGGGCCACGGGGCCTGCACCATCGGCTATAACGATGTGGCAAACCGAAAGAGCTACACCGCTGCACACTGCGGCAGCGAGGGCGCGCGTGTGTCCCTCATGGACCGCGCGACAATGGAATTTAGCGAAGAGATGGGCACGTTCCACCCGTCGAAGAACTTCACCCGCCTGCCTTACAACGACTGGGGCTGGATCGAATGGGACGCCGGTGTGGCAATTGCCGGTAACTCGTATTCCGGCGACAAGGTGCTGACCAAGGACGACGTGAAGATCGGCGACGAGGTCTGCTCACACGGCGAAACCAGCCACATGGGCACACGCAACATCTTATGCGGCACGTTTGCCGGATGGTCTGCGGAATCCTTTGGCGTGCAGCTCGAAGGCTGGCAGCAGGGCGATTCCGGCGGACCAGTGTGGGTACCGGGACGGGGCTTCCTCGGTGTGATGTCGGCTGCGGCACTAGGAGAGGCCAAAGCACCTTCGATCGTGATTGGCGGGAAGAGGCAAACGGGCAAACCGGTGGGCTGGGCCGCGTCAATCCACGACGGCGAGACGCTGTCGGATCGTCAGTTCCAGATTGATTTTGCCAAGGCAGGCGGGCTGGACACCAGTATGTTTGAGGGCACCCCCGGAACACCAGGCACTACACGCCCGCCGATTGCTGTGCCGAATCTGCCAACGAAGCCAGCCCCGGCCCCAGTGCCTGGGCATCCAGGCGCCCAACAGGACAACCAGGCAGGCACCCCGCCGGGTGCGCAGCAGGATGTCCAGGGGGAGAAGGGGTCGTCGACAAGCAGTAGCTCGCTGTCTACCGGCGAGATCATCGGTATCATCGTCTCTATCTTGATCGCCGCCGTCCCTGTTGCGATGCAGTTTCTCTAACCTGCGCACATGAAAATCGCCCCGGATCCGCGCAGTACGGATGCGGGGCGATTGCTTGTGTCGAGGAGGTTTAGAACAGGTCCGTCGGCAGGAACATCAGGACAAGCACCAGAACCCACAGCACGTTGAACACGCCGGCGCCAGCGTTCGCCTTCGCCTTGGACTTCTCAAAGTCCTCGGTGACATCAGTCGGATCGGCCTCATCAGGAGAGAGCGCACCGATCGTGCCCAGCATCTTGCGCTGCTGCGGGATCACCATAGCCAGCAGGATCGCCCATGCAATCACGGACAGGATAATGGCCGAGTGCAGCCAGTAGTTGGTGCTGTAGCTCGCCCAATCTGCAAACATGACAACGCCGCCGAGCAGCGGAACAAGCGCGGATAGCAAGCCGTAGGTCTTCGTGATGCGGTACAGCACCGACGCGCGACCCATCGCTTCTTCGCCACCGTTACGGGCTTCTTCAGCCTGGCGAGGGAACATGGAGGCGGAAACGACAACTGGGCCGAGCAGCAAAATGGCAGAGGCCACGTGCAGGAAGACAAGCAATGTATTCATGTGGCGCTACTCTACCTCACAGTTGTTGATTGGCGACGAGTCCCATAACGCCAGAACATGCACGTTTGATCACTTTCACATCTTCTGCTGGCAGCGGAAGGCGGTATTGGGTGGCCACCTCCACGATGCGGGTGCCGTACGCGCAGCGGGCTCGGCGATTCGGCGGCATCCACTCGGAGGGCAGTTTGTCGGACTTGGCCTGGTTCGCTGCGGAAGATACGGCGATGAGGTTGAGCGGATCGTTGTAGAACGCGATGCGCGTGGCTTCGTCCCAACGGTGCGCGCCGAGGTCCCAGGCGGCGGAAACAGGGAGGATGTGGTCGATCTCGATGTCTTCGCGACGCATCACGTCCCCGGTAAACGGGTCGGTGCCGGTAGCGCCGGCGCCTGCACGCGCTTGGGCGACGGGCAGCATGTCCGGTGAGCATTGCGTGCTGTCAAGGTCGCGGACCACGATGCGCTCGCGTGTCGTGCACCCGGTGCCATCAATGGCCCAGCCGGGGCCAAACGCAGAGCGGTCGTAGCCCAACACAGTCGCGCGCTGAGGGAGAGTCGGGATAGAAAAATGCGATCGTGCCGTAGGAAACGGCACGATCGCGAGAGTGAGAATCACCAGGATTGTCAGGTAGGTACGCATACCTCCTTAGACGGCGGTGGAGCCTGCCTGGTTCCCACGGGTTGCTTCGAGGGCCTCCTGGAAGGTCGCGTCCGGGTGCGCAAGGGCGTAGTCGGTAGCAGCGATAGCCTCGTCGAACTCTTCTGCCACGCCATCCTTCGGGCGGGTAGCAAGGGACACGCCGACCATGGCGATGGTGGCAAAGGCGACGCCTGGGACGATCTCGTAGATGATGTCGCTGAGGTAGGTACCCCACACAAACACGGTGACAGCACCGACGATCATGCCGGCCAGTGCGCCCGGCGCGGTGAGCTTGCGCCAGTACAGCGACGCCAGGATTACCGGGCCGAAGGAGGCGCCGAAGCCGGCCCAGGCGAAGCCGACGAGCCCCAGGATCGTGTCGGACGGGTTGAGCGCCATGACCATGCCGATCGCGGCAACGACGACCACCATCGTGCGCGAGAGCACGAGCAGGGTGGTGTGGTTCGGGTTCTTCTTAAAGATGCGGTAGAGGTCCTCGATCAGCGCCGAGGAGGTGACCAGCAGCTGCGAGGACATCGTGGACATAATCGCCGCCAGCACGGCGGTGAGCACGATACCTGCGATCAGCGGGTGGAACATGATGCGAGCCAGGTCGAGGAAGACCGTTTCAAAGCCGGACTGGTCGGTCACCGATGCGGACTTCTGGCCGAAGTAGGCGGTGCCCACCAGGGCGGTGATTGTTGCACCGGCGAAGCAGATGAATACCCAGATGCTGCCCGTACGGCGAGCGGCCTTTGCCTGTGCAGGGGAGCGCAGCGCCATGAAGCGGGTGACAATGTGCGGCTGGCCGAAGTAGCCAAGACCCCACGCCAGGTTGCCGATAATCGTTGCTGCGGAGACACCAGCGACCATGTTGAAGAAGTCGGGGTTACCGTTCTCCCACGGACCGTACGGCTGGGAGGTCGGCCACGTGAGGACGTCGGACGGGCTATTGAGTGCAAACAGCGCGAGCACCGGCACGATCAGCAGAGCCAGGAACATCAAGGTGCCCTGCACGGCATCGGTGTAGCTCACAGCCAGGAAGCCGCCGATGAAGGTGTAGAGCACGGTGACGGAGCCGATGATGAGCACACCGGTCAGGTAGTCGCCGTCGAAGGTGGACTCGAAGTAGCGGCCGCCGGCGACCATGCCGGAGGAGACGTAGAAGGTAAAGAAAATGATGATGATCACGGCGGAAGTGAAACGCAGCGCGCGAGACTGGTCGTGCGTGCGGTTTTCGAAGAAGCTCGGCAGCGTGATCGAGTCGTTGGACACTTCCGTGTAGGCGCGCATGCGGGGTGCGACCCACTTCCAGTTCGCCCACGTGCCAAGGAAGAGGCCGATGGCGATCCAGAGCTCACTGAGGCCGGAGACGAACAGCGCGCCGGGCAGGCCCATCAGCAGCCAGCCGGACATGTCCGAAGCTCCGGCAGAAAGCGCCGCGACGAACGGATTGAGGCCACGGTCGCCTAGTACGTAGTCGTCGTACTTCTCGGTCTGTAGCCATGAGTAGAATCCGATGGCTACCATGACACCGAAGTAGAGGACGATCGCGAGGACAAGCCAGAAACTCTCTGACATAGTTTCTCCAATCTTCTTGTAACGTTCGCCACACTTTAACGTAAGGGTGCTCTACGTTGCACATAATCCTTAAAAACTTTTAGGGGTCAATTTCGGGGTGGGTGGTATAAGGGTGGGTATGCCTAAATACGTTTTGCACGGGCTCTGGACGTCCGACGCTGGACTTGTCATTTGGGCTGAGCAGGTAGAAGGCCACAGAATTGTGACGATTGGTCAAGTTCCGGAGGGGACTTTTCCGCCAATTGTGCATTCGCTTCTCGACGATTCCCGGTTCCGTCATCGAGAAATCCTGCTCCTGCAAACTCCGAAAGGGCGCCAGGTAACGCTGCGTGCTCCGGTGGCAAAGTTCGCGCCCGAGGATGCGATCAGGTTCTTGGAGAGCATCGCACATCTCGACGGGCCATCACCGGCGGCAACCCCGTCGCAGCGCCAATCGATCGCACCTGACCTGTATTGGCTCATTCGTATGTACGCGGGGTTGACCAAGTTCATCCGAGCCGGGCGAGTGTCCATCCATGTGCCGTACCGGGAGAACCAGTGGTTTGCACAGTGGCAGTTGGGCACAGGTCTTGAGGAGCGTGGCTGGCTCGCGGAGATGATCGCCGCAGCGCCGGGCGTGCTCACGGCCAATAACCACAAGTTAAGCGAGGATTGTGCGACGACATTTACGCACTGGATTGCCTCGACTCGTCTGCGTGATACTGCGACGTCAGAAGCCGGGCGTCCGTTTCCACGCCACGACTTTGTGCTGTCGCTGATGTTCGATACTCCACTTCGTCGCGGCGGACCGAGCCTGGCGCAGCAGGTCGGTGATTGGAACGGCACGATCACCGCCGCGAATCTGCAGCTGGTCTTCATTGCTGAAGACCCGCAAGAGCCGATGACAGATCTTGACGACGACCGCGACGGCGACGGCAGTAGCAACAGTGACGCCGCTGCAGCGGAGCCGTTGTGGCCGGTGCGGATCCAGGTCCGCTCACAGGCGGATTCACCCCGCCCGGTTCGCATGGCGGATTTTGATAGCGCGTCGGCGGATCACCTTCGTGGCCAGTTGCGCTCCGCGATCGCAGTGTCGGAGCTGCTCGATCCCTCACTGCATGGTGCCCAAGGGCGTACTGACGGTGATTGGGATGTGCTGCTTACGGCTGATCAGATCGTCGAGTTCGTCCAAAACGTTGCGCCCAAGTTGCGTGCGGAAGGCTTCGTCGTCATGCTGCCGCGAACGTGGGCGACGGCGGAGACGTCGTCGCAACTGAAACTTGCCCGTCACGAGGACCCGCACGATTCCGCCACGGTCACTCGCATGGGCTTTGACACGCTGGTCAAGTACGACTGGCGCCTTTCCATCGGCGGAGTGGAATTGACTGACGATGAGATGGCGGAACTTGCGCGCTCCAAAACCGGGCTGATCAAACTGCGCGGGGAGTGGGTGCTGGCCGATACCAAGCATCTGTCTAAGTCCGCGAAGTATCTGAACAAGCTCAAGGAAAGCACGCTGAAGAACGCGCTCGCCGAGGCGGAAGCCGCCGAGATCCACGCGCGTCTTGCAGAAGCCGGTGGCAGCGAAGATGCCGAACAACTTGCAGAGATCGCACGTGCGGCTCGCGTGGAGTACGAACGGCTAAAAGAAGCGCAGGGCGAGGGTGTGGTCTCCGCTGCGGAGCTGCGTCAGCTCGCCTTGGAAACTGGCGACGATAGCCCGATCGCGTTTACCGGCTCACCCTGGTTTACCTCGCTTGTCGGCGGCACCGACCGCTCCGCGCCTGAGCGCGTAGAGGTCCCTGAGACTGTCAACGCCGAGCTGCGCGAGTACCAGCGCCGCGGTGTGGACTGGCTGTACTACATGTCCCGCAACAACCTTGGGGCTGTGCTTGCGGACGACATGGGGCTCGGCAAGACCCTCCAACTGTTGTCCCTGCTCGCGGTGGAAGAGGCGAACGGCAGGAAGACCGGACCGACGCTTGTGGTTGCGCCGACCTCAGTAGTGGGCAACTGGGCGCGCGAAGCAGCCCGCTTCGTGCCGGGTATGAAGGTGCGGGTCCACCACGGCACGGGACGGCTCAAAGGTGACGAGTTGTTCGCTGCGGCCGAAGAAGCGGACATTGTCATTTCCTCCTACGGCACGGTCGCCCGCGACGTGAAAGACCTGGCCAAGGTGCGTTGGGATCACGTGGTGCTGGATGAGGCGCAGGCGATTAAGAATTCGGGCACGCAGGCGTCGAAAAGCGTGCGCGCCCTGCCAGCACGCCACCGCATCGCGCTGACCGGCACGCCGATTGAAAACAAACTGTCGGAGCTGCGTAGCATCCTCGACTTTGTTAACCCCGGCATGCTTGGCTCCCAGTCGTTTTTCCGCAACCACTTTGCCAAGGTCATCGAGGCCCGCAGCGAAGATCCTGTCGCGCTCGAGATGAGCGAGCGGCTTCAGCGTCTCACCGCGCCGTTTATCATGCGCCGGCTGAAAACTGACACGGCGATTATCAGCGACCTGCCCGAAAAGGCAGAACATGTCATCGCCGTAGACATGACAGCCGAGCAAGCCGCACTGTACAAGGCGCTCGTGGACACAATGCAGGAAGAACTGCAGAACCGAAAAGGCATTGCGCGCAAAGGCCTGGTGCTGTCCACCATCACGCGCATCAAGCAGATTTGTAACCACCCGGCGCACTTTCTTGGCGATGGCTCCCCAGTCACCATCAAAGGCGTCCACCGCTCCGGCAAAGTACAAAAACTCATGGAACTGCTGGACAACGCTATCGAAACCGACCAGCGCGTCCTGATCTTTACCCAGTACAAGGCATTCGGCGACATCCTCCAGCCGTACCTTTCGGAGCGCCTCGGCGGGAAGATCCCATTCCTCCACGGCGGCGTGGGCAAAACCGCGCGCGACAAGATGGTGGAAGATTTCCAAACTGATAACGGCCCGCGCGCCATGATCCTGAGCCTGAAAGCCGGCGGCACAGGACTCAACCTCACTGCGGCCTCTATGGTCATTCACCTCGACCGCTGGTGGAACCCAGCCGTAGAAAACCAGGCGACCGACCGCGCATTCCGCATCGGACAAGACAAAAACGTTACCGTGTACAAAATCATCACCCGCGGCACCATGGAAGAATCCATCCAAGACATCCTCGACGGCAAAACCCAACTCGCAGGCACCGTCGTCGGCCAAGGCGAAGGCTGGATCACCGAACTGGACACCGATGATCTGGCACAACTGATCAGCTACAGGGGGCAAAATGACTAAACGCCCACGCGAAGACAACGTCATCTACGCCAACTTCGGCGCACGCACACGCGTCTCCAGCCCAGCCGAAACCGGGGCGCAGACCAGCGAACCCTCGCGCGTCAACAGGCTATCCGCACCAGCGATGCGCATATTCAACGCTGCAGTGCGCCAAACCGACGTCGCGCGCGCCAAACGCGGCCGCACCTACGCCGACGGCGGGCACGTCCTTGGGCTGACCGCCGTAACCAACGGCATGCACGCAGACGTTGCTGGCAGCCAAAACGAGCCCTTCCGCACCACACTCGTCCTGCCACACCGCAGCCGCGAAGACATCGAAACAGCCATCGGCTCGCTTGTGCGCGAAGCAGGTTCCCTCGAGCGCCTCCGTGCCGGGGAACTCAATGACGACGTCCTTGACATCCTGCTCTGCTCCTCACCCGACGAGGTGCGGTTTTACTGCGACTGCCCGGACAACGCCCAAGTTTGCAAGCACGCGGTCGCGCTCGCACAGTGCGCTGCCGAACTTATCGACGACGACCCGAGCCTCATCCTCTCCATGCGTGGCATCACACTTAACGCGCTCGAAGACCGCAAACGGCGCGAATCACACAACATGGCGCTCGAGAACTCCGCGCCGGGTTCGCCGTACTTCTGGGATGGCCACGACCTGCCCGATCTGCCACGCCCGAAGATCGCGCCGATGATCGAAGATTCGGACATCCACTTGCTGCACCGTGCGATGCAATCTGTGTCGTTTACCAACATCGACCAATTGCGCGCGGTAGCAGATATCGAGGATCTTTACGACGACCTCACGCGTTCATAGTTCATATGTTCGAATATATTGTGTGCTGTGTCGTGATGGGGTGGTAGTTGTTGTGGGTATGACGCGCACGACATTCATTCACACGTCCGACCTGCAGTTGGGCATGACAAGGAAGTTCCTGTCCGCCGACGCCCAATCGCGTTTCAACGAAGCCCGGCTCCGCGCGGTAACGCGCCTCGGCGAGATCGCCGAAGAGCGCGGAGCTGAATTTATCGTGGTTGCAGGCGACGTGTTCGAACACAATTCGCTCAAGCGCGAAACGCGGGGGCGCGCACTCGAAGCATTGCGGCATCTCCCGGTGCCGGTGTATCTGTTGCCGGGAAACCACGACCCGTTGGTGGCGGATTCCATCTTTAATTTCACCTCTGACATTGATGGGGTGACGGTCTTGGGAGACTCCACGCCCGTGGAGGTCCGCGAAGGCGTGGAGATTGTCGGTGCGCCACTGCTGGCCAAGCATGCCTCCGAGGATTTGTGCGCGAAGGGGATTCGGAATCTGGAGCCGACAGAAAACGTGCGCATCTTGGTCGGCCACGGCCAGGCAGAAGGCTATGGCACCGAGGAGACGGCGGCGCTTATCGACATTGCCAAACTAGATGCGGCAATCGATCGCGGCGTGATCGATTACGTGGCGTTGGGAGATACCCACTCCACGCAATCACTGTCGGACTCAGGTCGAGTGTGGTTCTCCGGCTCCCCGGAAACCACCGACTACTTCGACCGTTCACCTGGCGCGAAGGGCGGGGAAGTGGATTCCGGCAACGCGCTAGTCGTGACCGTGGAGAAGGACAGTCTGACATCCACAGTCGAGGTTGAGAAGGTTCCGGTTGGCACCTGGACGTTCGAAGCACGCTTCTGGGAGGTCAACGATGCCGACGATGTTGCCGCGGTTATCGACGATCTGAAGGCCTATCCTGCGAAGGATCGGACTGTGATCAAGTATGCGCTCTCCGGCACGCTTGGCCTGGAAGCAACCCGTACGTTGCAACGAGAGTTAGACGAGTTAGAGCCGGTCTTTGCCGCTCTCTACGAGCGGGAGCGGTTGATGAGCCTGCACCTCGAGCCAGACGAGGAAGAGCTAGAGAATTTGCCGCTGACGGGTTACGCCAAGGAGGCGATGCGCGAGCTTATTGGTGTTGCTGGCGATGAGGCTACAGCGCGCGATGCCGTGAACTTGTTGTTCCGTCTGTCTAAGGAGGTCCACTAATCATGCGTATCCATTCGCTGACCCTCGACAATGTTCGTGCGATTGAGCACCTGGAGCTGCGTGACCTGCCGGATACAGGCGTCATCGTTGTCCACGGACGCAACGAGGCCGGCAAGTCGACCATCTTGGACGCGCTTGATGCAGTACTCAACGAGCGTCACACTGGCGGCGGCAAAAAGATTCGTGCCCTCGCACCGGCTGGGCGGGACGAATCACCCGAGGTGGAACTCAACGCCACTATCGGTGAGACGACCTTTACCGTGCGCAAGCGTTGGCTCAAGGGCAAGAAATCGGAATTGACGGTGCACACGCCGGTCCGCGCTAACTTCACCGGCCGCGAAGCCGATGATGAGCTTTTGCGGATCCTGGACGAGCACCTGGATACAGCGCTTACTCAGACGCTGTTTCTCCGCCAGGGGGACCTCGATCCAGCGATCGCTGCTGCCGGTATCCCAACGATCTCCCGTGCCCTTGACGCGGAAGCCGGAGAAGGCGAAACCGGTGAGGAAGATTCGGACCTTGCCCGCGCCATCGATGCCGAATACGAAAAATACTGGACCAACGCGCAACCACCGAAGAAGAAAGCACCCTATGCGGCGTTGTTTACCGCCGTAGAGGATGCCCGCGAGAAGCTGCGAACACACGAAGCGGAAGTACAGCAGCTGTCGCAGTACGTCGATGAGGTTGAGCGACGCAAGAGTGAAATCGACAGCATCGACAAGGAACTGCCTGATGCCGAGCAAGAGTTGCGTGAGCGCGAGCAGGCAAGCGCTGCGGCGAACCAGGTCCGCGATAAGGCAGCTACCGCCCAGGAGCGCCTCGAGCGAGCGACGATCACTCGCAAACGTGCTGAGCAGGATGTAGCAGACCGCAACGCCCTGAAGAAGCGCGTGGAGTTGGTCAAACATGAGGAAGCTCAGCTCCGTGAAGAGATTGAGCCTGCACGAAAAGCCCGTAACGAGGAAGGGGAGAAGATAGCAACCCTTCTTGCGGATGTCGAGGGCGCGAAGACACGACTTACAGACGCACGCACTGCATCCAAACATGCAGAGACCTTGCGGGATCTTGCACGGGCGAAGCGTCGCCTCAAGACCATCGACGAGCAGCTCGAACGCATTGGCACGGTAGAGCAGGCATATAAAGAACTGCTTTCCAACGCGCCAGAGCGCGACGTCACCGACAAACACATTCGGGACCTTGAACAGGCAGAAAACGAGGTCACACTCCAGCGCCGTCTGCGCGACGCATCCTCGGCAAAACTAGAGATCACCGCAGATAATGCGACGATCACTGTCGATGGCGATGATCGCCCCATCAACGGCACGGAAACCGTCGCGGTCTTCGAGGGCTCCACGTTGCAGTTGGGTGAATTCGGCGTGGTGTTCCGCGCAGCCCAAGGCACCGCAGATCCCCAAAGCGCCGTAGAGAAGGCAGAACGCGCATTTGCTGATGCACTTGCCGCCACCGGTTGCGACAGCGTTGATGAGGCCCGTGCCACCCGCGACGCCTCTCAGGAGTACGCCTCCGAACTCAAGGTGGCGCGCCAGCGTCTCGACGACACCCTCGCCGGTGCATCCGCCGACGAACTGCGTGCCGAGCGGACCAAACTGTCGGCACAGGCTGAAGAGCTTGCGGCAGCGCTGAAAGACACTGCTGCATCCGATGTCGTAGCGGAGGTGGACGAAGCCGACGCAGAGGAAGCGTTGCGCGAGACGCAAAAGGCGCTCGCTAACGCAGAACGTGACGTGGACGCTGCCGAAGCCGCACTGAAACCCTACGTAGACAAAACCGCAGCACACACGCTGACCGTCCTGGAGACCCGTCTGGAGGCAAAAACAGCAGAAGCCTCTGCAGCAGCCGCGGAACTGTCCCGTGCGGAGGAAACAACACGTGCCGAAGATTTGGACAAAACTCTCCAGCAAGCGTGTGAAGACGAAACCGAATCCCAACAGGTTGTTGACGCGCTAAAGGCGGAATTGGCGGAAGCGGATCCCGAATTCGCCGCATCCCTGCTGGAGGGAGCCACCACACGTCTGAGCAATCTGGAGAAGCGCAAGAACGATGCACAGAACCGAATCCGCGAGCTCACCGGATACATCGACATGGCCACCGGTACTGCCGAGCAAGCCGACCATGCTGCTGCGGAGCTCGAGATCGCCCAAGCCGCCCTTGACCGTGCAACGCGACGGGCAGAGGCGGTGAAACTCCTACGCGAGACTATGCACCGCCACCGCGACGTTGCCCGTTCGCGCTACGCGGCGCCGTTTAATGCCGCAGTGCGCGAGCGTGCCCGAATCCTGTTCGGCCCGAGCGTAGATTTCAACTATGGCGATGACCTGACGATTACGGACCGCACCGTCGATGGCGTCACGGTGCCACTCGATCAACTCTCGGGAGGCACCAAGGAGCAGTTAGCGATCCTGACCCGCTTTGCCATCGCAGACCTGGTGTCCGGAGAGGGGACAGGTGCTCCTGTGCCGGTAGTTGTTGATGACGCGTTGGGTGCGACCGACCCGGAGCGCCTCGCTCGCATGAACTCGCTATTTAGCCAGGTAGGCAAGCACTCACAGGTGCTCGTGCTCACGTGTTTCCCGCAACGATTCGACCGCGTATCGGCTGCACGGACCTACGCAGTGGATGACTTAAAGGGGATTCATAAGGGGATTGGATAACATCATCGGTTATGGCTACTCAACCGCGCTGGCTTACTGAGGACGAGCAACACCTCTGGCGACTGATCCTGGCTGCCTCGAAGAAGGTAAATAACGCCATCGATGAGCGGCTGCAGGAAACCGCAGCCATGTCTGCTCCCGAGTTCTCAATCCTGGTGGTGCTTTCCGAAGCCCCAGAACGGACAATGCGACTGCGCGAACTGTGTGCCGAGCTGCAATGGGACCGCTCGCGTGCGTCGCACCAGGTCACACGAATGGAAAAGCGCGGATTGGTGTCGAAGAAGGTGTGTCCGGGCGATGCGCGCGGCGTATTGGTGACTATCACCGATGAAGGCTTCACACGCCTGGAATCTGCAGTGCCGGATCACGTCGAAACCGTCCGCCGTCTGATCTTTGATCAACTGACAGACGAACAAAGGCACGTACTTCAAACCTGGCTGAACGATGTCATCGCAGTCGACCCACGTACCCCTGACGGTTCGTAAAAATCTCGCAACATGTTTCCAGAACCATTGCCGGAGCGAGGGAAGCGGAGTTTGATGGAGGCATGTCTTATATGAATAGCTCCCAGAACTTTAGTAACACTCCGAAACGACTTGAACGGTCGATGACTGATAAGTACATCGCGGGCGTATGCGGTGGCATCGCGAAATACTTCGGGGTGGACTCCACCCTCGTTCGCGTGGTCTTCATCCTGCTGGTACTCGCCGGGGTAATGCCGGGCCTGTTGGCATACATCGTTGCTTGGATGATCATGCCGGCAGAGTTCTAAAACACAGAGTTTTAGAAAATAATGCAGCCCGTGATGTGGTTCGTCGCTACGAACTCCATCACGGGCTGACGCCTATGCGCGGGGCTATCCCTGGTTGAAGTACCCCGGCTGATCAACCGGTCCAAGGTTGCCGGTGCGCAGGTATTCGACAACCTGACGGTCGACAGCCTGGTTGCCGCGCCCGACGTGACCGTGGCCCGGGCCGTGAACCGTCACCACGTGCGAGCCCATCGGCTGGGCGATGCCGAAGCGTCCCGCATACATGGTTTGCGGATCACGCGTGGCGTTGATCTGCAGTGGACGAGTCTTCAGCTTCGAACCGTTGAGCGCCACCTTGCCCGTGACTGGCGCTGCGCCGTTGCAGGTCACACCAGAGCCGAACTGCAGAGCAGGGGCGGTGATGACCTCGCCGGTCTGGTTGGCCCAAAACGCTTCCGGAATAAGGCCGTAGTCCGGCGCAGCGATGTTCTCGTTGCAGGTCTGCACGGCGAGCAACTCGTTGCGGGCGATGGACTCGTCTTGGAGGAACTTCATCAACTCAGGCGCCGGCTTGGCCTGGTCTTGCTTTAGCGAGCCATTGGTGAGCCGTGCAAGCGAGTCCCAGTCCGCTGGCGAGGGCAGCACATTGCGAGTGGCCAGCAGCAGCGGTGATGACACCTGGTTCGCACCCGGGTTGAGCATGCGGGAGATAATGCCTTCGCCCTCTACACGGGCCTTGCCGGCAGCCGACATAGCGTCTGCGCCCGCTTGGCCGGCAAACGCGAGTGCAGGCGGAAGGTCGCCCACACGGGCTGGCGGTGGGGTCACGGTCGGGTTAGTGCCGGACTGTGCGACGACCACGTTCGACCAGTACTGGTACGCCTTCAGTGGGGTATTGCCCATGCGGTACTTTGCGTCGTTTGCGGCGACCCACGCGAAGTACTCGTTTAGTGCACGTTCGTAGCCGCCCTTTTGGTCCAGCAGGATCTTCGACCACTGGTCGTTCGGGTTCATCGCGGAGTCGAGGACGACCTTGTCGGTGCGGTTGGGGAACATCGACGCGTACGCCGAGCCCAAGTACGTGCCGTACGACAAGCCCATGATTGAGATGGTGTCGTATCCAAGCGCCCAGCGGACCATGTCCCAGTCACGGGCGTTGTTGTAGGTGGTGATCGTCTTGGTGTAGCCCGGACGAGGCTTCTCGCACAGTTCGCGGGTGAGTCCGCCTTGGGTGACCGTGGCGTCCCATGTCAGCTTCGCTATGTCGGCAGGGCCGTTCATTGCAGGGTCAGCGCACTTCAACTGAGTAGAACCAATCAGGCCACGCGGTTGTACCGCTACGAGATCCCACTCGTTGCGCATCTCCTGCGGCCACTTCATGCCTTCGTTCATGCCGAAGAAGCTGTAAGCATCGCCACCAGGCCCGCCTGGGTTGCCGAAGATCGCGCCACGACGTGCACCCGGATTTTGAGCCGGGATCTTGATAAAGCCAACGGAGATGTCGCCAGCCGTGGGGTTGTCGTAGTGCATGGGCACCAAAATGCGGCCGCACTGTGCGCCCTTGGCATCAACGTAGAACGGGCACGACTCCCACGTAATGACAGGGGAAGTCGGCTGCGCGTGAGCAGGGGTTGCGGTCAGTGGTGACAAGGTGAGTGCCAGCGCGCCGAGTGCTGCAGCACTTCGCTTGACGACGCGTCTCGTGACCGACTTCAACATAGCCAGGCTCCTTTTCTCCATACCTAAGGTTTCGCTTAACCGAATCTACCGGAGTTGTCAGCTATCGCCACGCTACGCGCCGATTCTTTCGCGAATTGCACGCTGCACGTGGTCTTGATCCGCCACGGCAACGAGGCAGTCATCTGCATTGCGGACACAGATGCGCACCGTGGGCCCGCCGAGGGTGAACGCGTCCGCATCGGCGTAGCGGTCCGGCTGGTCGGTCAGCATGGCAATACCGGTGAAGTGGATCAGGCTGGGTTCTTCTCCGGGGCGCACGTCCTTGATGTCCGAATATGAGATGGTTCTGGATCGGCTGCCAAGGGTGGTGGTGAGGGAGTCGTGGTCAAGAACCAGCGCCACTTTGCGGGAGAAAATCCAGAGCCCCCAAAGCACCACCACGAATCCAAACAACAGCGCACCGTAGAGTTCGCCGCTCAACGCTGCAACGACGACTGCCACAATGACGAAACCCGCGACGAATGCCGCGGGTAGACCGCCTGGATGGCGGGTAAACACTTTCCGCTCCATGGCGGCGAGTATAAGGGCTACTGCTTGATGCCGGAGCCTTCGATCTCGATGCCGACCTTCTCGCTGACCAGCATGCCGCCGGAGTTCAGCGGTGCCTGGAAGTCGATGCCGAAGTCCGTGCGGTTAATGGTGGTGCGAGCTTCGAAGCCGATGCGTGTGTTGCCGAACGGATCCTCTTCGACGCCAAACGTCTCGACGTCAAACGTGATCGGCTTGGTGGTGCCCTTGATGGTGAGGTCGCCAGTGACGGAGCCGTTTCCCGACTCATCGATGTTGAACTCGGTGGCGGTGAACGTCATTTCCGGGTGCTTGTCGACGGCGAAGAAGTCGTCGCCACGCACATGCTCATCACGATCAGCGTTGTTCGTATCGACGCTCGCGGTGCGCACAGTGCCCGTCGCGGTGCTCTCGGCCGGGTTCTCGGCGATGGTTAGTGTTGCATCGAAGTCGGTGAACTCGCCGCGGACTTTGGTCACCATCGCGTGGCGCACGGTGAAGCCGATGGTGGAGTGGGCAGGGTCGAGGTTGTAAGTACCGGTCAGGTTAGTCATTGCGTCTCCTTTATTCGATGTCGTTACGTGTGGCGCCGACTGTAACGGAGTAATGGTGACACGTCAACAAGTGTTTGACCGGCAATTTGCTGGTTGAGAAGTAGCTCGCTTAATGAGCAGATACGCTCCGGCGGTCGCCGCCACGGTGGCCACTACAGAGATCGCAAGATCGCTTGACGACGACACCGCCAAGTCAACCCCGTCCACACCGAATGCGTCCGGCGCGTAGGCGAACGTGTTGCCAACGGCGTGCACCGCAGCCGCCGCTTCAATACCACCGGTTGTGTGAGTGAGGAAGGTGGCGCACAGCGCGAACACGGTAACGCTGACCATGCCTTGCCATTCGTAGTGGTGGCCTGACAAGAAAAACAGCAGCGGAATCAAGTACGCAATCACGGCGGGGGAGAACCACTGGCCGGTGATCTGCACAAGCGAGCCGCGGAAAAAGAGTTCCTCGGACAGCGACTGGAGCGGTGCCATCGCGACGATGACGGCCAGTGCAGCGACATTCATAGGAGTAAAAGTCGCCTGGGACCGGTCCGAGATAACCACCGCGTAGATGCCCTCGGCGCCGAGGAACAGCAGGGCGGGTAGCAAGGCGAGCCCGAAGTTGCGCCACCTAAAGCGCAGTTCCCTGGACCACAGCGCACGGGGGTCGCGGCCTGTCACTCGGGCAGCGATGAACCCCGCGGGGATCATCGCCACCCACCCAATAAATGTTGCAGCTGCGAGATACGGATGCTCCAAAAACGAGTATTCCGCGAACGCGCTGACCTCAGGATGGGCGATCTTCTCGTACAGGTAGAACAGGCCGATCGCCGCGCTCGTTAGCGTGACCAAAAGCACCAGAGCGATGACGAGTTCAATCAACGGACGCCACCATGCCGGCCGGGGTGGAGTGGGGTTGTCAGTGTTGGGCGGTGTGGCGGGTCGTCGATACGCGCGTCCGAGGAGGTGGTAGGCGATGGATGTCGAAGCGTTCAAGATGTCACCTTTATTGCTACTCGTCGTGTTTCTTATCCCAGCGATACCTGCGGAGGTCAAAGATTGGCAAAATGACGATGTAGTAGACCCCCAGTGTCCACGCGGCCGGTTTGAGTAAGTTGCTTAGGTTGAAATTATCCCTGTCAACAGGAAACACGATATACATGGCCAGGACGGCCAAGGGGACGATCACGAATCTCTGCCACCATGGCGGAACCCATGGCGCTCCATTCTCTTCTCTTGCGGCAAGTGCGCCGCCAAAGCCCATTTCGAACCGAGAGCCCATTCCGAAGCCTCCTGACAACAAAAAGTCTAATACCGCCCGCGTGTCAACGGGCGCGACAAAAGAGGGGGCTGTGAATTGCACTCCCGGAACGACCCCACAAACAAAAATCTCGAGACACCGAAGGAACGATGTCTCGAGATAACACAGCGTGTCCCCGACAGGATTCGAACCTGCGACCTTTGGTACCGGAAACCAATGCTCTAATCCACTGAGCTACGGAGACAATGCCGATCACACTAGCACCCCGTGTGTGGGCAGAAGAAATTGGTGCAGCGCTTCACGACGAAACCCTCAGGACACTCTCAGCCACACGCCATGGTTTCTCAACACCGGTGTTTCATAATGATTGTGCGCCGCGGGAACGGCGTGACACGGGAAACAATGACAGCGAAATGGCCGGCCCCAAAAGGGACCGGCCATTTCGTGTATCTCGCCCCGGCGAAGGCGCCGGGGAAGAGGGAGTGTTACTTCACGACCATGACGATGAGGTCACGCGGGCCGTGCACGCCCTCGACGCGCACGAGCTCGATGTCAGAAGTAGCGGACGGGCCAGAAATCATCGTGGCCGGGTGCTCCGGGTTGATACGGGCGATCATCTCTGGCACACCGTAGACCACGGAATTTGCACGCACGATGCAGATGTGGCGGTCCGGAACCAGAGACAGCGCGCGGCGGCCGCACACGTCGCCAGCCTCCAGCACGATCGAGCCGGTCTGCGCGGAGGTGACGTGGGAATCCGTCACCACGGCGTCCACATCGCCCAGCGCACGCGGATCCGACGTGACGTCATCCGGACGGGCAGTGCCGGAGAAACCGTCGAACAGGGAGGCATCCAGGCCCGGTGCGTAGACAACGTCCTTGCACTTGCGGTCTGCAAGCACCTTCAGCAGGTCGTCGCCAAGCGTCTGCTCGGTGGTTTCCACAACGTCAGCCTTGTAGTCCACAAGACGGTCGATAAGGATTTCGCGCAGCTCGTCGCCCTTGATGTCGGACGTGGTGCGGTACTCGCGGACCACCTCGACATGCTCCGGAACGTTAGAGAGCTTGTGCGCGTTGCGGATGCGCTTGAGAATCTCGCGCTTCGCAGCCTCGTTACGGGAGTCGCGGGCGGGGGAGCCTGCAGCATTACCAGTAGTGGTAGTCATTTACTTCTCCTCCTCGATCGGCTTGGTGTTGACCTTCTGGCCGTTCGGAATGCCCTGCTCACGTGCCTCGGACAGCAGACGCTTCGCCTCGTCCGTCTCCCACCACTGGCGGAAGGACTTCTTCGGCGGCACCGCAACATCGCGGTAGCCAGTCCAGCCGGAGATTGGAGGCGGCATGGTCTCGATCTTGCCGTTAAAGCCGCCGAGCACACGACCAAGCGCAACCATGCGGACCAGACGGTTCCACACGTTGCTGCGGCCCCACACCTGAGCCAGCGACGCGAACGCAGCCTGCTCCATGCGGTTCGGCTCGTTCTTTGCCTTCTGGTAGCGCAGCTCCAACAGAATGTCGGTGATCGGGATCTTCACCGGGCACACCTCGTTGCAGCGACCGCACAGCGAGGACGCGTACGGCAGGGAACCGTTCGGGTCGTCCGAAGAATCGATACCTGTGAGCTGCGGGGTCAGGATTGCACCAATCGGGCCCGGGTAGGTGGAGCCGTAGGAGTGGCCGCCGGCACGCTCGTAGACCGGGCAAACGTTCAAACAAGCCGAGCAGCGGATGCACTTGAGTGCCTCGCGGCCGATCTCGTTAGACATTGCGGCGGTACGACCGTTGTCCAGCAAAACAATGTGGAAGTTCTGCGGGCCGTCGCCCTCGGTCACACCGGACCACAGGGAGGTGTACGGGTTCATGCGCTCACCGGTAGAGGAGCGCGGCAGCAGCTGCAGGAACACACCGAGGTCATCGAAGCTCGGCAGGAGCTTCTCAATGCCCATCACGGTGATAAGCGTCTCCGGCAGCGTCAGGCACATACGGCCGTTGCCCTCAGACTCGACGATGGAGACGGTGCCGGTATCGGCGCAACCGAAGTTGGCGCCGGAAATGGCAACCTTTGCCTCCATGAACTGCTGGCGCAGGTACTGACGTGCAGCCTCTGCGAGTTCGGCAGGTTCCTGGGTCAGCGTCTCGTCCGTGTTCGGCATCTTCGCGGCGAAGATGTCGCGGATCTCCGCGCGGTTGCGGTGGATCGCCGGGACGAGAATGTGGGACGGGAAGTCCTCGCCGAGCTGCACAATAAGCTCAGCCAGGTCGGTCTCCTGAGCGAAGATGCCGGCTTTTTCCAGCTCGTCGTTCAGAGCGATTTCCTGGGTTGCCATGGACTTGATCTTGACGACCTTGTCCTCACCAGTCTCCTTGATCAGGCCCTGGATGATCTCGTTGGCTTCCTTGGAGTCGCGAGCCCAGTGGACGTGGCCACCGCGCTTGGTCACGTTCTCCTCGAACTGCTCAAGCAGCTCGGGCATACGTGCCGCAACGTCGCGCTTAATGGTGGAGCCTGCTTCGCGCAGCTGCTGCCAGTCATCCAGCTCGTCGACAACGTTCTGACGCTTCACACGAATGGTCGTGGTGGCGTACTGGTAATTACGGCGCTTGGTGACGTCGTTAAGTTCGTGGTGCGCAGCCTTCTGGAACTTCTCCTTGCCGCGCAGGTGAGCCGGGCCGTTGGCAAACGGCGGCATCGTGGGCTGTCCGAGTGCAACCTTCACAGCATCTTCTCCTTCGTGTACACCGCAGACGTCGGGGTCAGCGGGTGCTCCTTGGTGGAGGCGAGGATCTCAGCCATGTGCACGGCACGAATGCCTTGGTGCTGGCGAGACAGTGCACCACCAATGTTCATCAAGCAAGAGGAGTCACCAGCGGTGACAAACTCCGCCTGGGTCTCCTTGATGTGGCGGACCTTGTCGGACACCATCGCGGAAGACACCTCAGGCATCTTCACAGAGAATGTGCCGCCGAAACCGCAGCACTCCTCGGAGTTCGGCAGATCCACAAGCTCAAGGCCTTCAACGTGGCGCAGCAGCTCGGTCGGACGGTCGCCGACCTTGAGGAAGCGCAGGGAGTGGCAAGAGGAGTGGTAGGTCACGCGGTGCGGGAAGAATGCGCCCACGTCGTAGGTGCCGGCGACATCAACGATGAATTCGGAGAGATCGTAGGTCTTCTTCGAGGCGATCTTTGCGCCGTCGACAAGCGCCTTGGAGCCGAAACGCTCCGCAAGCTCGACGTGCTGCTCGCGGACAGCTCCCGCGCAGGAGCCCGAAGGAGCCACAACGTAGTCAATCGACGAGTCTGCAAAGGCATCGACGTACGTCTCAATGATTGGGACGGCTTGTTCTTTGTAGCCAGTGTTGACGTGCATCTGGCCGCAGCAGGTTTGTTGCTCGGGGAAGACAACCTCATAGCCGAGACGGGAAAGCACAATGGCCGAGGCCTTATGCGCGTCAGGGAAGAGGGCGTCGCCGATACAAGTAGAAAACAGAGCTACTCGCATTTCGGGCTCCTATCGTGGGAAATCTCAGGGAAAACGACGAAACTCCCGAGGTCACTTGGACCTCGGGAGCACCGTAAAAGGATGGCAGTTACGGAACGACCGGAGCAAGGACCTCTAGAACGTTCGACTGCAGAAAGACTATCACGCACACTGCGAGCAAGAAGCCGAAGGACCAGCCCACGACCTTCTTGAAAATCTCGGACTCCTTGCCCTCCATGCTCACCGCGGTAGCGGCAATTGCGAGGGACTGCGGGGAGATCATCTTGCCCACAACACCACCGGTGGTGTTAGCAGCCAGCATGAGGTCCGGGTTGAGGCCAAGGTTGTTCGCGGCGGTGACCTGAAGGTTGGCGAACAGGGCGTTGGCCGAGGTGTCGGAACCAGTCACAGCCACGCCGACCCAGCCAAGCATCGGAGCGAAGAACGCGAATGCCGGGCCGAGGTTGGCAAAGAACTCACCAATGGTCACGGTCTGACCCGAGTAGTTCATCACGTATGCCAGTGCGAGCACCAGCATGATGGTGACGGCAGACCAGCGCATCTTCCATGCGGTGTCCACGAACTCCTTACCAACTTGGCCCCAGGTGAGGCTGTAGCGACCGTTGTCGTTGAACACCATGTAGGCGATGGAGACGATGATGGCGGAAATGACCATCAGCGAGCCCGGGTTGTTGATGTAGGCGAATGAGTAGTCGGTGTTGACCGGCTCGCCCGCAGCGTTGAGCAGCTGGCCATCGATGACTGGCCACGGGAACGAGATCTTGAACTGCTTGAGCCAGGTCGGAATCGTGGTGCCCAGGTTTGCCAGGCCGAACACGACAACGACGATTGCGTACGGCATGAGTGCCATCCAGACGCGGCTGCCGGTGAGCGCTTCAGTGTCGCCATCTTCGTCGGTGTACGGCTCGAGGCCGAGGCGCTCACGCATGGCTTCCACACCGCGCGGCTGCCAAAAACGCAGCAGCACAAACGCGGCGCCAAGTGCGACGATGCAGGCAATAACGTCGGTGAGCTGGTAGGCGAAGTGGTTGGAGGTCCACCACTGGGCGATCGCGAAAGCCAGACCGATGACACCTGCGGCCGGGGCGGTCTCCTTGACGCCACGGAAGCCGTCGATAAGCAGTGCAATGATGAACGGCACGAAGAACGCCAGAACCGGGGTCTGGTGGCCGACGATGGCGGCGATGTTCTCGGTCTGCTCCAGCGTACGACCACCCACGTCACCTGCGGTGGTAATCGGAATGGCGACCGCGCCGAATGCCACCGGAGCGGTGTTCGCAATAAGCACCACGGTGGCGGCCTTCAGTGGCGGGATGCCGAGCGCGAGAATCATCGTCGCGGTAATAGCAACCGGGGCACCGAAGCCGGCGAGGGCTTCAAGCAGGCCACCGAAGCAGAAAGCGATGAGCATCGCCTGGATGCGAACGTCACCGTTGCCCATCTTGTCGAACACAAGACGAAGGTCCTCGAAACGACCCGAAGCGACCGTGATCTGGTAGAACCAGATGGCCGTCAGGATGACGAATACGATGGGGAACAGGCCGAACAGGCCACCGCGGAACGCGGAAGAGATGGCAAACGCGGTCGGCATATGGAAGCCGAAGATGGCCACGAGAATTGCAACGATAAGTGCAACAAAACCCGAGGTGTGAGCGCGAGCTTTCACGCCGAGCAGCATGATGAAGAAGGTTAACAGCGGCAGGGTAGACACCAATGCCGACAGACCAGTGCTGCCACCGACTGCGTCGGTGAAGATTTGGAATTGGTCCATAAAACAGGGCTCTTTCGAGACAGGAACGGAAAAAGAAACGGGTGACCGTGGCCTCGGCGTGCGAGACCCGATGGGCTAAATATGCCAAACAAGGCAGCGAAGTGAAAAGATTTGCCCCTCAAGGGGGATGTGAATTAGCGCACTTTGCGTATCGACGACCATCCGTATGCGCCCGTGTCAAAGCCCTCAATTACACTGCATGCCCATGACGCCAGCAGAACTTGCCACCACCGTAAAAGCCGCCGCAGAGCGCGTGCTTGCAGACCATGATCTCGACGCCTCTGTTGTCCCCGACACCGTGACTGTGGAGCGCCCGCGAAATCCGGAGCACGGCGACTACGCCACCAACATTGCACTGCAAGTGGCGAAGAAGGCAGGCACGAACCCGCGCGAACTCGCAGGCTGGCTTGCAGAGGTCTTGGCAGAGGACCCAGCCATCGCCGCCGCTGAGATCGCAGGGCCCGGCTTTATTAACCTGCGCCTCGCCGCAGACGCCCAGGGCCAGCTGGTAGCCAAGGTGCTCGAGGAGGGTGCCGCGTTTGGCAACTCCGACATCTACGCCGGCGAGAAGGTGAACCTGGAATTCGTCTCGGCGAACCCGACCGGCCCGATTCACCTCGGCGGTACCCGCTGGGCTGCGGTGGGTGACTCGCTGGGCCGCGTGCTTGAGGCTTCGGGCGCGAAGGTGACCCGCGAGTACTACTTCAACGACCACGGTGGCCAGATCGACCGCTTCGCGCGTTCGTTGGTTGCTGCTGCCAAGGGGGATCCAACCCCGGAGGATGGTTACGGGGGCGATTATATTCGCGAGATCGCTCAGGCGGTCGTCGAAAAGCAGCCCAATGCTCTCGAAGGCACTGATGCTGAAGTGCAGGAGACCTTCCGCGCTGCTGGCGTGGAGATGATGTTCGCGCAGATTAAGCAGTCGCTGCACGATTTCGGCGTGGACTTCGACGTGTACTTCCACGAGAACTCGCTGTTCGAATCGGGTGCGGTGGATAAAGCGATTGCCACCCTGAAGGAAAACGGCAACCTGTATGAGGCTGACAACGCGTGGTGGCTGCGCTCCTCTGACTTTGGCGACGACAAGGACCGTGTGGTGATCAAGTCCGACGGCGACGCGGCATACATCGCCGGCGACATCGCCTACGTTGCGGACAAGTTCGACCGCGACCACACACTTGCCATTTATATGTTGGGTGCGGACCACCACGGCTACATCGCACGTCTGAAGGCTGCGGCGCAGGCGCTGGGCTACAACGCGGACGCCGTCGAAGTGCTCATCGGCCAGATGGTCAACCTCGTGCGCGACGGCCAGGCGGTGAAGATGTCCAAGCGTGCAGGCACCGTGATCACGCTTGAGGATCTTGTCGACGCCATTGGCGTGGATGGCGCGCGCTACTCGCTGGTGCGCTCCTCTGTGGACTCCTCGCTGGATATCGACCTAGATCTGTGGACGAAGCAGTCCTCCGACAACCCCGTCTACTACGTCCAGTACGGCCACGCGCGCCTGTGCTCGATTGAGCGTAAGGCCAAGGAAGCCGGCGTGACGCTGCCCGACGTCGCGGACATCGACTTGGGCCTGCTGACCCACGAGAAGGAAGGTGACCTGATCCGCACGATCGGTGAGTTCCCTGCAGTCGTGCGCGCCGCCGCAGAGCTGCGCGAGCCGCACCGCATTGCCCGCTACACCGAAGAGTTGGCCAGCGCCTTCCACAAGTTCTACGACTCCTGCCAGATCCTGCCGAAGGCCGGCGAGGCGCCGGAGCCGATCCACACGGCACGTCTCGCACTTGCGATGGCGACACGCCAGGTGATTGCAAACGCGCTGGGCCTGATCGGCGTGAGCGCCCCGGAGCGGATGTAATGACTGTTTTCGTATCCACCCCGTACAGCACCGACGAGGGCGACTTCAACGAACTGCCCACACACGTTTGGCCGCGAAGCGCCAAGCGTGAAGAAGACGGGGTAGTGACCATCGCTGGTGTGCCACTGCCTGAGATCGTCGCCGAATACGGCAGCCCGGTTGTCGTCGTGGATGAGGACGATTTCCGCTCTCGCTGCCGCGACATGGCGGAAGCATTCCGTGCGCCGGAAAATGTGCACTACGCGTCGAAGGCCTTTTTGACCCGACACATTGCACATTGGGTGGATGAGGAAGGTCTTGCCCTCGATGTGGCGAGTGAAAACGAGCTCCGCATCGCACTTGCAGCCGATTTCCCGCCGGAACGCATCACTGTTCACGGCAACAACAAGTCCGACGAGTTTCTGCGCCTATGCGTGGATTCGCGCGTGGGGCATGTGGTCATCGACTCTCACCAGGAGTTAGCGCAACTGGAAGCTGTCGCCCGCGAGGCCGGTGTCATCCAAGATGTGTTCATCCGAGTGAAGCCCGGCGTGGATGCGCACACGCACGAGTTCATTGCGACGAGCCACGAAGACCAGAAGTTCGGCATTTCCCTGGCCACTGGCGACGCACTTGCTGCGGCCGTGGCAGCAATTGACTCAGATTCGCTGCAGTTGACCGGCCTGCACTGCCACGTCGGCTCCCAGGTCTTCGACGCTGAAGGCTTCAAACTGGCTGCAGAGCGCGTGCTCGGCCTGTACGCAGAAGTGTGGAAGACCTGCGGTGTCGCGCTTGGCTACCTTGATCTGGGCGGCGGTTACGGCATTGCTTATATGTCAGGGGAGCAGCCGCTCGACGTCGCAGCGGTTGCGCGCGACCTGCTTGCCTCCGTGCAGGATGTCGCTGACGAGCTCGGCATCGCCGCGCCGACTGTGGTTGTGGAGCCGGGACGTGCGATTGCTGGTCCTTCTGCGGTGACGGTGTACACCGCGGGTGTGATTAAGGACGTCGATACTTCGTTCACTACATCTCGTCGCTACATCGCGGTCGATGGTGGCATGAGCGACAACATTCGCCCTGCGCTCTACGGGGCGCTTTACGACGCCCGCGTGGTCAACCGCTTCGTCGACGGTGACAACACCGATACCCGCCTGGTTGGTTCGCACTGTGAGTCCGGCGACATTCTCGTAGAGAATGCGAAGTGGCCGAATGATATTTCCTCCGGCGATCTCATTGCGTTGGCTGCGACTGGCGCGTACTGCTACTCCATGGCTTCGAATTACAACGCGTTTGGACGTCCGGCTGTCGTGTCCGTGCGCGGCGGACAGATCACCCCGATGGTGCGCCGCGAGACTGTGGAAGACCTGTTGGCCCGCGAATATTAATTGACCTGAGTGCTTGCTTAAGCGATAGTAGACCAAGCGGTTCAAACCTGTACTTTGCAGCAACGAAAAGGAGCATCCTGACCATGACAGTTGCCAGCGCTGAAGGCATCAACGGAAACTACCCCGGCAAGGGCATCGGCACCCCGGTGGGTATTGCCGTGTTGGGTAAGGGCACCGTGGGCACGGAAGTGCTGCGCCTGCTCAGCGAATTCTCTTCGAACTTGGAAAATCGCATCGGTGGCCCGATCGAGGTCCGTGGCGTGGCTGTCTCCGACGTGGACAAGCACAAGGACGCGCCTGAAGTCCAGGGACTTTACTTGACTGCGGATGCGAGCGAACTGGTCACACGCGACGACGTAGACATTGTCGTCGAACTTATCGGTGGCATTGACTACCCGCGCCAGCTGGTCCTCGAAGCACTCAACGCTGGAAAGTCGGTGGTGACGGCAAACAAGGCGCTCGTCGCAGCGCACGGTTCCGAGTTGGCTGATGCTGCGAACGCAGCCGGCGTCGACCTGTACTACGAAGCAGCCGTCGCTGCCGCGATCCCCGTGGTCGGCATGCTGCGCCGTTCGCTCGCGGGCGACCAGGTGCAGCGCATCTCCGGCATTGTTAACGGCACCACGAACTTCATCCTGGACGCGATGGCTTCCACCGGCGCGAGCTACGAGGAGGCGCTGGCTGAGGCAACCCGTTTGGGCTACGCCGAGGCTGACCCGACTGCGGACGTCGAAGGCCACGACGCGGCCTCCAAGGCAGCGATCCTTGCGTCCATGGGCTTCCACACCCGTGTGACGTTCGACGACGTCCACTGCGAGGGCATCACCAAGATCACCGCAGACGACATTGCGGCAGCGAAGAAGTCCAACCAGACGATTAAGCTGCTGGCCATCTGTGAGCGTCTCTTGGACGAAAACGGCAACACCACCGGCATTAACGCACGTGTTCACCCGACGCTGGTGCAGAACGAGCACCCGCTGGCAACGGTGGACAAGAGCTACAACGCCATCTTCGTCGAGGCAGAAGCAGCCGGCCGCCTGATGTTCTACGGCAACGGCGCCGGCGGTGCCCCAACCGCTTCCGCCGTGTTGGGCGACCTGGTCGGTGCAGCCCGTAACAAGGTCCACGGTGGCCGTGCGCCGGCGGAGAACCCGTACGCGGACTACCCGATTGTGGCGTTTGACGATGTGACCACGCGTTACCACATCAACATGACCGTCAACGACCGCGTCGGCGTGCTCGCAGACCTCACGGCTCGCTTTGCTAAGGCAGGGGTGTCGCTTTCCGCGGTCCGTCAGGAGGAGTCTGGCGACGAGGCACACCTGATCGTCGTCACGCACGGCGCACGTGAAGCTGCCCTGAACGGCATCGTCGAAGAGCTCACCGGCCACGATGATGTGAAGGCCGTCAACTCCGTCATCCGCCTCGACGCTTAAAGGAGCACTCCGTCATGGCAACCGATCTTGAAGTAGGCCTGAAAGCACGAGTGAAGGTGCCAGGTTCGTCCGCGAACCTTGGTCCCGGCTTCGACACCCTCGGCCTGGCGCTGAGCATCTACGACACGCTCGAGGTAGAAGTCATCGAGTCTGGCCTCGAAGTGGAGATCTTCGGCGAGGGAGCCGACGATCTGCCGCGCGATAGCTCGAACCTGATCGTCAAAGCGATCAACTCTGGCCTGATTGCCGCGGATGTGCGGGCGCCGGGTCTGCGCGTGGTGTGCCACAACCAGATCCCGCAATCGCGCGGTCTGGGCTCGTCTGCTGCCGCGGCAGCCGCAGGTGTCGTCGCTGCGAATACGCTCGCGGGCTCGCCGCTGGATGAGGACACCGTCGTGCAGCTCTCGTCCGAGTTTGAGGGCCACCCGGATAACGCGGGTGCATCCGTGCTCGGCGGGGCAGTGGTGTCCTGGACCGACATTCCGGTCGATGGGCGCTCGAAGCCTTCCTACCGTGCCGTGCGCATTCCTGTCGACGAGTCCATCAAGGCCGTAGCCCTCGTCCCGGACTTCCACGCATCCACCAATGCGGTGCGCAAGGTTCTGCCGAGCCACGTCACCCACACCGATGCGCGGTTCAACGTCTCGCGCACCGCTGTGATGACGGCTGCGCTGCAGCACCACCCGCACCTCCTGTTTGAAGGCACCCGCGACCGCCTGCACCAGCCGTACCGCGCCGACGTCCTTCCGGTGACCGCGGAGTGGGTCAACCGCCTGCGCAACCGCGGCTACGCGGCATACCTGTCTGGCGCAGGTCCGACCGCACTCGTACTCATCACTGAGCCCATTGAGCCTGCGCTTCTCGACGACGCCCGCGCCGCCGGCCTCCGCGTCATCGAACTCGACGTCGCAGGACCGGTGACCGCAGAACTGCTGCACGATTAGTGCAAATGCTTTGATGCCCCGGGGTGCACATGCGTACCCCGGGGCATCGTTTTTGTGCGGCATTATGATGTCGCCTTCGGCCGGCTGCCTGGTCCGGGCAAGGCGATGATGTCGAACTCCTCGCGCTGCAGGTGCTTGCGCAGGTCCTTCTTGTCAAACTTGCCTACGGACGTTTTGTCGATTGAATCCACAAACGTCCAATACTCAGGCGCCATCCACTTCGGCAACGTGTCTGCGAGCGACTCGCGGAGTCGTGCGGCAGTCTCCTTTGTCGGCTCAATGCCCGAGAGAAGCTTGGTCACCGCCAGCGGTCGCTCACCCCACTTGGGGTCCGGGATGCCGATGACTGCGCATTCGACGACTTCCTCAGACTCCATAATGAGGTTTTCCACCTGTGCGGAGTAGATCCACTCGCCGCCGGAGCGAATGACGTCGCGGGCACGGTCGTAGAGCGTCATAAACCCGGCGTTGGTGACTGTGCCTACGTCGCCGGTACGCAGCCAGCCGTCGGCAGTGAAGTGTGCGCGCACGTCGTCGACTTCTTCGCCACGGAAGGTGGAAGCGATCTCGCCCGGTTCTTGCGTGGGTGAGTGGTAGTAGCCTGCAGCGACCATATTGCCGCGGACCTGAATCTCACCCTGGGTCAAGTCGTTAAACGCCATGACTTGGCCATCGTTGACCACTCGGTATTCCAGCGACGGGGCAAAGCGTCCCTGGGAAATGCGGTAGGACCAGCGCGCCTCACCAGAAGCGCCCGATGGCGGACGCGCCACTGTGCCGACCGTGGTGGTTTCCGTCATGCCCCAGCAGTGGACGATATCCACGCCGTAGCGTTCCTCCCACACCTTGATCAGCGCCGGTGGGGCAGGGGAACCGCCGACGAAGATCTCCTGCAGACTCATTCGCTCTGGGCGATTGTGCAGGTAGTGGACCATTAGCTGGATCCACAAGGTGGGCACGCCGTGTGCCACGCGCGGGTGCGTGCTGGCGATGAGTTTTGCCAGTGTCGGGGCAGACACGTCCGAATCGGGCAGAACCAGGGGAGTTCCCGCGAGAAATGCGGCGAACGGTACGCCCCAACTGAGCACGTGATAGATCGGGATGCAGCACAAAAACGTCTCACCGTGCGTGACCGCCAGTGAGTCCGTTGCGCGAAGGCCGGTCGCTTCTAGCCACAACGCGCGGTGGGAGTAGGCGACGCCCTTCGGTGCGCCGGTCGTTGCTGTTGAATAGACCAAGGCAGCGGCGGTGTTCTCCGGGAGTTCGGGCCAGTCGTACTTTGTCGAGCGGCCGTCGAGAAGCTCCTCGTAGCTGTACACAGCGACATGCTCTGGCAGATACGCCGCGGCGTCTGTAATCGGTTCGGCACCTGTAAATGCCACCGCGCGAACCTTGGGGCAAAGCTCCACAACGTTGCCTAACTTCTCCGCAAGACGCGGATCGGCAACGATCAGTTCAGCCTCAGAGTGGTTGGCAACGTAGGCAATCTGGTCCGTCATCAACTGGATATTTAGCGGCGTAAACACAGCGCCCTTGGCGGCGACAGCGAACATCACCTCGAGGTGCTCAGAGCAGTTGTACAGCATGGTGGCGACGCGTTGATCGCTATCAATGCCGAGGTCATCATGCAGGGCGTGGGCGAAGGCCGAAGCGCGGGCGCCGATTTCGGCGAACGTCGTTTCTTCCGCGCCATCAGTGCGCCATGTGGTGCACTTCGTTGTCGCGTGCGCAGTCCTGCCGTATTCGAGAATGCGTGCGACGGAAAAGGGCACTTCCTGCATCGTTGAAAGCATGTTGGCAATGTTAGCGAAGCAATGCGACACGCCCCGGATTAAACCGCGGACGCAAATGCGCTACACTTTGCGCAGGATCGTGCGAACCGCACCCGGCAGGGGTTGTCCCAGGTGGGGATGCGATGGCGGGCACAGCGGCGATTTTTGCTCCCGCACCCCGTGAGATCCGGCAGGGCTACAAAGTTTTACTTCAGTCCAATCCCGATGAAACGCACCGCTTCCAGCATGCACCGTCGCGTGTTAACTACGCGAGAACCTGCTGGTTGAGCGACGAAAGGACACACGTGACCGACACCGGTACCGCGGCAGACTTGGCCGCTATGAAGATTCCGGAGCTGCGCAAAATTGCCGCCGAGAAAGGCCTGAAGGGCGTTTCGGGGCTGCGTAAGGGGGAGTTGATCCAGGCAATTACTACCGGCCAGGTTCCCAAGAAGGCTGCACCGCAAAAGGTGGAGGCCGATAACGCGGAGGCGCCAGCTGCTTCTGAGCGTGCAGAGCGCAAGGCCGACAAGGCTGACAAGACCGACAAGCCTGCAGAAAACGCTGACAAGTCGGCCGACAATTCTCATGACGACGATTCGCGGGGAGCTTCGCGTTCCGCAGCGCGCCGTGCTCGTCGAAACCGTGCGCGTCACCAGCATGAGGACAATGCGCAGGGTGGCGACGCGAGCGACGCGAAGGACGGCAAGGACGAGAAGTCCGAGAAATCCGAGACCACGGACAACCGCGACGAGAACCGCGACAATCGCGATAACCGTGACAACCGTGACAATAACGACCGCGGTGGCCGTAACAACGGCAACAACGGCAACAACCGTGGCGGCCGCAACAACCACCGCGACGATAACGATGACGACCACCAGGGTGGCGGTCGTCGTGGGCGTCGCGGTCGTCGTAACCGTAACCGCAACCGTGACAATCACGGCGGCAACAACAACCAAGGTGGCGGCAACGAGCAGCACTTCGACCCGGAGGACCTGCAGGAGGTTGCAGGTATCGCGGATGTGCAGGACAACGGCTCCGCGTTCATCCGCACCACCGGCTACCGTCAGTCCAATTCGGACGTGTACGTGCCGCAGCGCCTGGTCCGTCAGGCGGGTCTGCGCTCCGGCGACGCGGTAACCGGTCAGGTTCGCGCCAACGGGCAGTCGCACCAGCAGGGCAACGGCCGTAACCGTCGTAGCTACAACCAGGTTGTTCGCGTCGACACGATCAACGGCCAGACTCCGGAGGATGCGAAGGGACGCAAGGAGTTCCACAAGCTCACCCCGCTGTACCCGAACCGTCGTCTGCGTCTGGAAACTGAGCCGAAGATTCTGACCACGCGTGTGATCGACCTGGTCATGCCGATCGGTAAGGGTCAGCGCGCACTGATCGTGTCGCCGCCGAAGGCTGGTAAGACGACGATTCTGCAGAGCATTGCCAACGCGATCGCCACGAATAACCCGGAGTGCTACCTCATGGTTGTGCTTGTCGATGAGCGCCCGGAGGAAGTTACCGACATGCAGCGCAGCGTCAACGGCGAGGTCATTGCCTCGACGTTCGACCGACCGCCGTCAGAGCACACTGCTGTCGCCGAGCTTGCTATCGAGCGTGCGAAGCGTCTGGTGGAGATGGGCCAAGACGTTGTGGTGCTGCTCGACTCGATTACTCGTCTTGGCCGTGCGTACAACAACTCCTCGCCGGCATCGGGTCGCATTCTCTCCGGTGGTGTGGACTCCAACGCCCTCTACCCGCCGAAGCGTTTCCTCGGCGCTGCCCGAAACATCGAGGAGGGTGGCTCGCTGACGATTATCGCAACGGCCATGGTAGAAACCGGTTCCGCTGGCGATACCGTCATCTTCGAGGAGTTCAAGGGCACCGGCAACGCCGAGCTCAAGCTCGACCGCAAGATCGCGGAGCGTCGCGTGTTCCCGGCTGTGGACGTCAACCCGTCCGGCACCCGCAAGGACGAGCTGCTGATGAGCCCGGAGGAGGCGCGCGTCATGCACAAGCTGCGTCGCATCCTGTCTGCGCTTGATCCGCAGCAGTCCATTGACATGCTGATCAAGCAGTTGAAGAAGACCAAGACGAACGGCGAGTTCCTCATTGGTGTGGCGAACTCGGCACCAATGGCGCAGGCCGAAACTGAGGAGGACTACTCCTAATGGCAGAAAAATCGCATGTTTCGCTTGTCGACGACTACGTCGCCGAATACGAAGGCATCCAGGCCCAAATGGGCGATCCGGAGGTTGCTGGTGACCAGGACCGCTTCCGCAAGCTCTCCAAGCGCTACGCGGAGCTGCAGCCGATCATCAACGTCAATAACGCCCTGAACCAGGCGCGCGATGACCACGAGGCGGCATCCGAAATGGCCTCCGAGGACAAGGAGTTCGCGGAGGAGGCCAAGCGCTTAGAGGAGGAGATTGTGCGCCTCGAGGAGGAGTTGGCTGACCTGCTGGCGCCGCGCGACGAGCACGATGGTGATGACATCATCATGGAGCTCAAAGCAGGCGCAGGCGGTGAAGAGGCCGCGCTGTTCGCTGGCGATTTGGCTCGCATGTACCAGAAGTACTGCGAAAAGCACGGCCTGACCTGGGAGGTCCTCGACGTTGCCGAGTCTGATCTGGGTGGTGTGAAGGACATGACCGTCGCGGTGAAGGCGAAGACCCCGTCGCGTGACGGTGCGTGGTCGATGCTGAAGTTTGAAGGTGGCGTGCACCGTGTGCAGCGCGTTCCGGTGACGGAATCGCAGGGCCGCATCCAGACCTCGGCCGCAGGCGTATACGTCTTCCCGGAGCCAGACGAGGTTGAAAGCGTCAACATCGACGAGAAGGACCTTCGCGTCGATGTCTACCGCTCCTCGGGCAAGGGCGGCCAGGGCGTGAACACCACCGACTCTGCCGTGCGTATCACGCACCTGCCGACTGGCATCGTCGTGACCTGTCAGAACGAGCGTTCTCAGATCCAGAACCGTGCTCGTGCGATGCAGGTGCTGCAGGCTCGTCTCGACCAGATTGAGCGCGAGAAGCAGGAAGCCGAAGAGGCCGAGGGCCGCGCATCGCAGGTGCGCACGATGGACCGCTCGGAGCGCATCCGCACCTACAACTGGCCGGAGAACCGTATTTCGGATCACCGCATTAACTACAAGGCCAACAACCTTGACTCGGTGCTCGACGGCAACATGGACGATCTGATCACGGCGCTGCAGACGCACGAGCGCCAGGAGCGCCTTGAAGCCGAATAGCCTCCGCGACACCATCGCCCGCGCCGCGCAGACCCTTGCTGGCGCGGGCGTTGCGTCGCCTGAAGTCGACGCACGCCTGCTCGCCGCGCACTTGATCGGGGTGCCGCCGATGCAGCTCATGTTCGCCGACGCGCCTACGGACTTCGACGAGGCCTACGCCAAACTCATTGCCCGACGCGCGGCTCGCGAGCCGTTGCAGCACATCATCGGCACAGCACCGTTTGTTGACATCGACCTCGCCGTCGGGCCCGGGGTATTTATCCCGCGGCCAGAAACGGAAGTGCTCGCTCAGTGGGCGGTGCATTTGCTTAGCGACGACACCACCTCGCCCGAATCCCCAACCGTCGTGGACTTAGGCTCCGGCTCGGGTGCGTTGGCCATCACGATCGCCCGGGCGTGCCCGCGCGCACAGGTGATCGCGGTCGAGCGTTCGCCTCAGGCGCGGAAGTACTTGGAGCGAAATGTGGGGGACTACGCGTCGTCGATACGCATTGTCCCAGGGGATATGACCGATCCGGAGTTGCTTCGGGAACTCGACGGTGCCGTTGACCTCGTCGTCACCAACCCGCCGTACGTGCCAGAAACCGGTGACTTAGATGTGGAGGTCTACGCCGACCCTCATGAGGCGGTGTTCTCCGGCGCGGACGGGATGCATGCAATTCGGGGGCTCGTTCCGGTCGCCGCACGGCTGCTGCGTCCGGGAGGGCACCTCGGCATTGAGCATGATGATTCCACGTCGGAGGCCGTACAAGATGTGGTGCGCGACCACGGCGCATTCGGCCCGCCGAGTGTGGTCGAGGACCTGACCGGCCGAGCCCGGTTTGTCATGGCGAGTAAGCTAGCCCGGTAACTTTCAGAACATGAAGGAGCACTATGTCCGCGATCTATAACTGCCTTGATCCGCAGGTTCGCGACGACGCGGTGCGCGCGGCCGCGGACGCTGTGCGAGCCGGCCGTTGCGTCGTCCTGCCGACAGACACCGTCTACGGAATCGGTTGCGACGCTTTCAACAACGACGCCGTAGCCACGCTGTTGGCTACCAAGCGCCGTGGCCCCGACATGCCTGTGCCGGTGCTCGTGGGCAGCTGGTCGACGATCCAGGGGCTCGTGCGGGAGTTTTCCGACACCGCGAAGACACTCGTGGAGGCGTTCTGGCCGGGTGGGCTTTCCATCGTCGTGCCTGAAGCGCCGAGCCTGCCGTGGAATCTTGGCGATACACGTGGCACCGTGCTGCTACGCATGCCGAACCAGCCGCTCGCACTTGAACTGTTGCAAGAAACCGGACCGATGGCGGTGTCGTCTGCCAACATCTCCGGCAACCCGCCGGCACAGACCGCAGCAGAGGCCAAGGCGCAGTTCGGCGATGCGATTGGTGTGTACCTCGACGGGGGAGAGGCCGAGGTTGGCACTCCTTCGACCATCATTGATATTTCGAAGCCTCAGCCGGTGATTTTGCGCGAAGGCGCGATCCCGGTCGAGCGCATTGGTGAAGTCTTAGGGCTTGACCCAGAGTCGTTGCGTCGAAAGTAGCGGGGGAGTTTTCAGGGGATGTCCGGAGCTGGTGTGCCACTTCGCGAGCTCGCACTCGTGCTACTCGTCGCGGCTGCGATCACGTACCTGGCCACAGGTGTGGTGCGTTCAGCTCTCGTGCGCACAGGACGCGTCGCGGAGATCCGCCAGCGCGACGTTCACACGCAGCCAACACCGTCGCTCGGTGGGCTGGCCATGTTTACAGGGTTTGCTGGCGCGTTTGTTCTCGCGCAGCAACTGCCCGCACTGACCCGCGGGTTCGCTCCAGTCACTCCAGAGATGACTGCAGTGCTCGTCGGCGGTGCCGCCGTCGTTGCTGTCGGAATTGTTGATGACCTCTACGAGCTCGGCGCGTTACCCAAACTCATCGGGCAATTCGCTGCTGCGATCATCATGTCCATCTTGGGGATTGCCTTTACGGTGTTTTACGTTCCAATCGGGGAGGGCACCACCCTGATTTTGGATGAAGTCCAGGGCATGGTCTTGAGTGCACTGTTTACTGTGCTGCTGATCAACGCAGTGAATTTCGTTGACGGCATCGACGGACTCGCCGCAGGGCTGGGCATGATCGCCGGGATGGCGATCCTCGTCTATTCGCTGTCAGTTCTCCATGACCAGGGCGGGGCGGTCTCCGCGTACCCGCCGGCGATTATCTGCACGTTGCTCGTCGGTATCTGCGCCGGCTTTTTGCCCCACAACTTCGAACCGGCGCGCATCTTCATGGGGGACTCCGGTGCCATGCTCATCGGGCTGCTGCTTGCCGCAGCGTCGATCTCCGCATCGGGCAAGATCAACATGTCGCTCTACGGGGCCGCAGACCTGGTAGCACTCATTAGCCCGATCATCGTCGTGCTCGCCGCGATTGCCCTGCCGGTCCTCGACCTGATTTGGGCCGTTGTGCGACGAACAGCCCGCGGCCAAAGCCCGTTCCAGGCAGACGCAGGCCATATCCATCACCGTTTGCTCCGCCTTGGGCATACGCACCGCCGCACTGTTCTGGTGCTGTACCTGTGGGTCTCCGCCGTCGCCTTCGGCGCGGTCAGTTTTTCCGTCGTGCCGGTGCGCATCGCAGTGATCTTCACCGTTGTCGCGCTTGTTTTTTCTTTCGTGCTCACTCTGGTTCCACTTGCGGAAGGCAAGATTGGCCCGCGGCGTGGTGGGGACGGTGCGGTGGCGTCGTCGAAAAGCAACCCTGCTCAGTCTGTAGGATGACCCAGCATGGAACCGCTCGAAGTCAATGACACGTCCCAGGTCAGTGATCATCGTCAGCCGCTCATCCGCGCACTGAAGGTCGCGGGATGGGCACTCGTCGTGCTTACGGTCGTCTCGCTCATGGCATGGGGCGCGACCCGCGAACTGCCCGGCATCTGGGCCGCGCTGATGGGAGTCGCCGTCGGCGGTGCGTTCGTACTCGCAACCACGGTGTCTGTCCTCGCAACCTCAAACTCATCCCCAAACACCACCATGGCAGTTGTCCTCGGCGGCTGGCTACTGAAGATGGGGCTGCTCGCAATCTTCCTGCTGTGGATCCGTGGATTCGACTTCTACGACCATCGAGCATTTGGCGTGACGACGATCGCAGCACTCGTCGTTGCACTCGCCGCCGAAGCCTGGGGTGTGCTCACCACACGCACCACGTACCTCAACTAACACAGAGTGTGGGGACCCTGTGACAGACCTAACAATCCGCTAGAAAGCCGTGCAAGCTGGGTGATTAGGGGTAAAAACCCTTAAAAGTCACCTTGGTGGGGGGACAATGGCACAGGTAAAACCCACATTCTCCTGATGTCCTGTTAGGATATCCGCTGGGTTTGTTCCAGGCTGGCGTTACCCCTGATGTGCAGGCGAAACCGGCCGGGGAACGACATCCCCTGCCCCGCGGAAGCAGATGTGCGACGGAGTCCGCCGCGGAGGCAGCCTGATGAAGACGTCCATCGCACCGCCCTCCGGGGAACCGGGGAGCGGCCCGAGAACGGGAGAGAACGCTGAGCGTTACAACTTTGGCCATGAAGGGTGAGTTTCACGCACCTGCGCTTGGTCCAGAATTTTTCCCGGGGCAAACGTACGGCCATATCATTGGTGAGGAATTTGCCAATGGGTGGTTCGCACTGGACCGCATCATGCTCGTCCGCCTCCTAATTGCGGCGATCCTGGTGCTCCTCTTTGTTATCGCCTTTAGGAACCCGAAGCTGGTTCCGAAGGGCCTGCAGAATTTCGCCGAGATCGGCGTCGACTTCGTCCGCATTCACATCGCGGAAGACACCTTGGGCAAGAAGGACGGCAAGCGGTTCCTGCCGCTGCTGTGCACCATCTTCTTCTCCATTCTGTTCATGAACGCGGCGACGATCATCCCAGGCCTCAACATCTCGCCTAACGCGCGTATCGGCATGCCGGTCGTGCTGGCAGTTGCGGCCTACATTGCAATGATTTACGCCGGCGTCAAGCGTTATGGCGCTGCGTACTTCAAGCACTCGACCGTCATCCCCGGCCTTCCGCCGGCGCTCCACATTCTCGTGGTGCCGATCGAGTTCTTCTCGACGTTCATTCTGCGTCCGGTCACCCTGGCGCTTCGTCTTATGGCGAACTTCCTGGCTGGCCACATCATTCTTGTCCTGCTCTACTCCGCCACGAACTTCTTCTTCTGGCAGCTGAACGCATGGACGACAGTGAGTGGCCTGACCCTGATCGCAGCACTGCTGTTCACCGCATACGAGTTGATCATCATCTTCCTGCAGGCGTACATCTTCGCGCTGCTGACTGCGGTGTACATCGAGCTGTCGCTGCACGCGGATGCGCACTAACAAAGCGCGACCACACACGGCCAACTGAATAACCCCCAACATCTGTCACACGCTTTCCCGCGGCCTAGCGGGGAGGCACCTAGAAAGGGAACGACTTTCACATGAACGACATCATTCTTGCTCAGGCAGCGGAGACCGTGAACCGCTACGAGGGTCTCGGCACCATCGGCTACGGCCTTGCAACCATCGGCCCGGGCCTCGGCATCGGCATCCTCGTCGGCAAGACCGTCGAGGGCATGGCACGTCAGCCGGAGATGGCTGGCCAGCTCCGTACCACCATGTTCCTGGGTATCGCCTTCGTTGAGGCACTTGCCCTGATCGGCCTCGTTGCCGGCTTCCTGTTCTAAAAACAAGAACGAGTAACCCCGTCCATTTTTAGATCAGGAGCAACCAATGACTAACGTCACTGCATTCCTCGCAGCCGCAGAAGGCTCCGAGAAGCTGCCGTTCGAGAATGAACCATCCATTCTCTTCCCGGCCGCGTACGACGTGGTTTGGTCTCTTGTCGTTTTCATCATCATCGGCCTACTTTTCTGGAAGTACGTTATTCCGAAGTTCCAGGAAGTGCTGGCAGAGCGCGAAGACCGAATCAAGGGCGGCATCGAGCGTGCTGAAGTCGCCCAAAAGGAAGCCAAGGCTGCCCTGGAGAAGAACAACGCTGAGCTTGCGGAGGCGCGCCACGAGGCCGCTGAAATCCGTGAGGCAGCGCGTGCCCGCGGCAAGGAAATCGAGGCTGAAGCCCGTGCCCGTGCCGAGGAAGAAGCCCGCCGCATCATCGAGGCAGGCGAGAAGCAACTGCAAGCAGCTCGCGACCAGGTTGTCGCAGAACTGCGCAACGAGATGGGCCAGAACTCCATCTCGCTGGCAGAGCGTCTGCTGGGCACCGAGCTGTCGGACACGACCCGTCGCTCGAACACGATCGATGAGTTCCTCTCCGAGCTCGATCACGTCTCGACGAGAAAGTAGGCGAGATGAAGGCAGCTAGTCGCGAAGCACAGTCGCACGTCACCGGTCAGCTCGAATCGCTGATCGGCAGCGCCGACAACGCAGTCGCCACCGCAGCACAGATCGGTACCGAACTGTTCCTCATCGTGGACCAGCTCGACACCGAACGTGCCCTGCGCGTGGCAATCGCCGACACGTCGCTTGAAGCAGGCCAGCGCGCCGGCATTGTCAAGGACGTTTTCGGCGGCAAGGTGGCGGAGCCCACCCTGAACATCCTCACCGCAGCAGCGGAGCAGGAGTGGTCGACCCCGCGCGAATTCCGCGCAGGTCTGATCAACCTGGGCCGTTTCGCACTGCAGAAGGGTGCACAGGAACAGGGCCAGTTGGAGCAGGTCGAAAACGAGCTCTACCAACTGTCGATCCTCCTTGAGGACGAAAAGGAGCTCACCCAGCTCCTGTCCGACCGCACCGCAACCGCTGCGCAGAAGCGCGGACTGCTAGCTAGCGTGATTTACGGCAAGGTGACAATGTTCACCGAGGCCCTGGCCTTGCAGGTCATCGGCCGGCCGCACCACAACCCTGTCGACGATCTCGCCGCACTGGCGGAGAACGTTGCAGAGATGCGCGGCAAGTCGGTTGCACGTGTGAAGACCGCTGAGGCGTTGAACGACACTCAGCGTGACGCACTGGCCCGCAAGCTGGAGCAGATTTACGGCCGCGAGATCGCCATCCACTCTGAGGTTGACCCCAGCCTCCTCGGCGGAATGGTGGTTCGCGTGGGCGATGAAGTCATCGACGGTTCGACGCGCGGCAAGATCGAGCGTCTCCGTACCGATATGGCAGCCCAGGCGGCTAAATAATTAACAATATGCTGGATAAAACTACCGAGAGCAGGAAGAACATGGCGGAGCTGACGATCTCCTCCGATGAGATCCGTAGCGCGATAGCGAACTACACCTCGAGCTACTCTGCGGAGGCCTCCCGTGAGGAGGTCGGCGTGGTGACTTCGGCCGCAGACGGTATTGCCCAGGTTTCTGGGCTGCCGGGCTGCATGACGAACGAGCTGCTCGAGTTCCCCAACGGCGTCATCGGCGTCGCCCAGAACCTTGAGACCGATTCCATCGGTGTCGTGGTGCTGGGTAACTTCGAGACCCTTTCCGAGGGCGACGAAGTCAAGCGGACCGGCGAGGTCCTCTCCATCCCGGTCGGCGAGAACTTCCTCGGCCGCGTGATTAACCCCCTGGGTCAGCCGATTGACGGCCTTGGCCCAATCGAATCTGACGAAGAGCGTGCACTGGAACTCCAGGCCGCAGGCGTTCTCGACCGCCAGCCGGTCGAAGAGCCGCTGCAGACGGGCATGAAGGCGATTGACGCCATGACCCCGATCGGCCGCGGCCAGCGCCAGCTCGTCATTGGTGACCGCAAGACCGGTAAGACCGCGGTCTGCATCGACACCATTTTGAACCAGAAGGAGTTCTGGGAGACCGGCGATCCGTCGAAGCAGGTGCGCTGCATCTACGTCGCCGTCGGCCAGAAGGGCTCCACCATCGCTGGCGTTCGCCAGACGCTGGAGGAGGCCGGTGCCCTGGAGTACACCACGATCGTGGCTGCTCCGGCATCCGACTCCGCAGGCTTTAAGTGGCTCGCACCGTTCTCCGGTGCAGCACTGGGCCAGCACTGGATGTACCAGGGCAAGCACGTCCTGGTGATCTACGATGACCTGACCAAGCAGGCAGAGGCATACCGTGCCATTTCGCTGCTGCTTCGCCGCCCGCCGGGCCGCGAGGCATACCCGGGCGATGTGTTCTACCTGCACTCCCGCCTGCTGGAGCGTGCCGCAAAGCTTAACGACGAGCTCGGCGCAGGCTCCCTGACCGCACTGCCGATCATCGAGACCAAGGCGAACGACGTCGGTGCCTTCATTCCGACCAACGTCATCTCGATTACCGACGGCCAGGTCTTCCTCCAGTCCGATCTCTTCAACCAGGGCGTGCGCCCGGCTATTGACGTGGGTATCTCCGTGTCCCGTGTCGGTGGCGCCGCACAGACCAAGGGTATGAAGAAGGTCGCCGGTAACCTGCGTCTGGACCTCGCGGCATACCGTGACCTTGAGGCCTTCGCAGCGTTCGCTTCCGACCTCGACGCCGCTTCCAAGAAGCAGCTCGAGCGCGGCCAGCGCCTGGTCGAGCTGCTCAAGCAGTCCGAGCACGCGCCGCAGCCGGTGGAGTTCCAGATCATCTCGATCTGGGCTGCCAACGAAGGCGTCTTCGACGTCGTTCCCGTTGAGGACGTCCGCCGCTACGAGACCGAGCTGCACGAGGCCATCAAGGCCAATGCACCGCAGGTCTATGACCAGATCGCTGGTGGCAAGCAGCTTGACGACGACTCGCAGGCCGCAATCCGCCGCGTCAACGAGGACCTGGCACGTAACTTCCAGGCATCCTCCGGCGAGCGCATTGTCCGCGAGGCCGAGCACGAGCCGCTCGACTCCGGCCAGGTTGCGAAGAACCAGCTCAACGTCAGCCGCTCCTAGTGCCAGTCGGTTCTAGGACTACTACATAAAGGAAGGGAGGAAACACCATGGCAACGCTTCGCGAATTGCGTGACCGCATCAGGTCCGTCAACTCCACGAAGAAAATTACAAAGGCCCAGGAACTGATCGCCACCGCGCAGATCACCAAGGCCCAGCAGCGCGTCGAGGCGGCTAAGCCGTACGCCGACGAGCTCAAAGACGTCATGGAACGCCTCGCGTCCGCGAGCTCCCTGGCCCACCCCATGCTCCACGAGCGTGAGAACGGCCGGGTCGCGGCAATCCTCGTGGTCACCTCTGACCGCGGTATGGCCGGCGGCTACAACCACAACGTGCTGAAGAAGGCTGCGCAGCTTGAGCGCATGCTGACCGAGGCAGGTTACGAGGTGGTTCGTTACGTCACCGGTAATAAGGGCGTGACGCACTTCAAGTTCCGTGACATGGATGTCGCGGGATCATGGACCGGATTCTCGCAGCAGCCGTCTTGGGAGGACACGCACGACGTGCGCCACCAGATCATCGACGGCTACATGGCTGGCTCCGAAGCCACCGTCCCGCTTCGCCAGAACGGCGAAACGGGCGAGTCTGTCCGCGGGTTCGATGTTGTCCACGTTGTCTACACCGAGTTCGTATCCATGCTTTCCCAGGAGGCACGCGTCGATCAGCTTCTGCCGATCGAGCCGGTCCTGGAAGAGTTCAAGTACGAACAGGAAGACATGCTGACCAACTCTGGTGAAGTCAGCCCGGACATGAACTTCGAGCCGGACCCGGACACGCTCATGGATGAGCTGCTGCCGGTCTACGTTTCCAGGTTGCTCTACTCGATCTTCCTGGAAGCAGCGGCCGCCGAGTCGGCATCGCGCCGCACGGCAATGAAGAATGCGACCGATAACGCCACCGAACTGGCCAACGATTTGTCTCGCGAGGCAAACCAGGTCCGTCAGGCGAAGATCACCCAGGAAATCACCGAGATTATCGGCGGCGCTGGTGCGCTGTCCGGGAGTGGAGAAAGTGACTAAATCATGACTACTGCTCACTCTTTTGATGAGCGCAACGACGATCTGGCGGGTGCGGCGCTTCCTGAGGCCGACACCCAGACCGCAGATCGGGTCGAGAACACTCAGAACCCGCGCGGTTCTGAGAACGGCCGTGTCGTGCGCGTCATTGGTGCAGTCGTCGACGTGGAGTTCCCGCGTGGCGAGCTGCCCGCTCTGTACAACGCTCTCGAGGTCGACATTGACCTCGGCGAGATGTCCCGCACCATCGTGCTCGAGGTCGCCCAGTTCCTGGGTGACAACCTCGTCCGCACGATCGCCATGGCCCCGACGGACGGCCTCGTCCGTGGCGCCAAGGTGTCGGACTCCGGCAACCCGATTTCTGTCCCGGTCGGCGACCAGGTCAAGGGCCACGTGTTCAACGCACTCGGCCAGTGCCTGGACGACCCGTCGGTCGGTCAGACCGGTGAGCGCTGGGGCATCCACCGCGAGCCGCCGGCCTTCAAGGACCTCGAAGGTAAGACCGAGATCCTCGAAACCGGTATTAAGGTCATCGACCTGCTCACCCCGTACGTTAAGGGTGGCAAGATCGGCCTGTTCGGTGGTGCAGGTGTTGGTAAGACCGTTCTGATCCAGGAGATGATTACGCGTATTGCACGCGAGTTCTCCGGTACTTCGGTCTTCGCCGGCGTCGGCGAGCGCACCCGTGAGGGCACCGACCTGTTCCTCGAGATGGAGGACATGGGCGTGCTTCCGGATACCGCGCTTGTCTTCGGCCAGATGGATGAGCCGCCAGGGGTCCGTATGCGCGTGGCCCTGTCCGGCCTGACCATGGCGGAGTACTTCCGCGATGTGCAGAACCAGGACGTGCTGCTGTTCATCGACAACATCTTCCGCTTCACCCAGGCAGGTTCCGAGGTATCGACCCTTCTGGGCCGTATGCCTTCCGCCGTGGGTTACCAGCCGACTCTTGCCGACGAGATGGGTGTGCTCCAGGAGCGCATTACCTCGACCAAGGGCCGTTCGATTACGTCGCTGCAGGCTGTTTACGTGCCGGCTGACGACTACACCGACCCGGCTCCGGCAACCACCTTCGCCCACCTCGATGCGACCACCGAGCTTTCCCGTTCGATCGCGTCGAAGGGCATCTACCCGGCAGTGGATCCGCTGACCTCCACGTCGCGCATCCTTGAGCCGGGCATCGTTGGCGAGCGTCACTACAACGTCGCTCAGAAGGTGATCGGCATTCTGCAGAAGAACAAGGAACTGCAGGACATCATCGCCATCCTCGGTATGGACGAGCTCTCTGAGGAAGACAAGATCACCGTGCAGCGCGCACGTAAGATCCAGCGCTTCCTGGGCCAGAACTTCTTCGTCGCAAAGAAGTTCACTGGCGACGAGGGTTCCTACGTCCCGCTCGAAGAGACGATCGACGCATTCGACAAGCTCTGCGAGGGCGAGTTCGACCACTACCCAGAGCAGGCATTCAACGGCCTGGGTGGCTTGGACGACGTCGAGGCTGCATACAAGAAGCTGCAGGCGTAGGAGGAAACATGGCTGAACTTACCGCTCAACTGGTCTCGGTTGACCGCCTGCTCTGGAAAGGTCCGGCAAGCATCGTCACCGCTCAGACTACGGAGGGTGAGATCGGTATCCTTCCTGGGCACGAGCCGCTCTTGGGGCAGCTCAAGGACAACGGTGTGGTAACCATCCGCCCGATCGACGGCGAGCGTATCGTCGCGGCCGTACAGGGTGGGTTCCTCTCCGTTGTCGGCGACAAGGTGACAGTCCTCGCGGACTACGCCATCTTCGCCGACGAGGTTGACTCCGCCGTCGCAGAGTCCAACCTCGACAACGAGGACAGGGTCGTACAGGCTCGCTCGGAGGCGGAGCTGGCGGCCGTTCGTCGCAACGCGCACTAGTCGCTGCGCCGAGGAAGGCGTAACGCCGGCCTGACCAGCGCCCCCATCCGGATACACATTCGGATGGGGGCGTTTTTCTATGCCCCCACTCGCGCAGCGTGCGCATAAAAGACACAAAGGGCGTTAAGATATTGCGCATTACCCGCTGTCTGGAGGTTGAAACAATGGTGTTCGTCGTTGCCGTGGCTGTGCTTGTGGTGGCCACGTTTGCGGCGTCTGCCATTTGGCGGTTCAGCATGGTCCGCGGTAGCGGTTCCCGTGCCATGATCCGCCAGATGCCGGCTGAAGGCATCCATGGCTGGCGCCATGGTGTCTTGAGGTACGACGGGGAGCGCATGCTGTTTTACAAGCTGCGCTCTTTGTCGTTTACGCACGATATGGTCGCGGACCGACGCCTGCTGCAATTCACAGGCTTGCGGGACGTGACGGCAGATGAGCGCCAGTTTATGCCCGATATTGCGAAGATTCTGCAGGTCGATTCGCCCGATGGCGGTATCGAATTTGCTGCTGATCGTCGCACGCAGATGGGTTTTATCTCGTGGATTGAATCGGCCCCGGACGTACGCGCCGAGCGCACCGATATGCGCTCACTTGAGGAGCGCGCCCAGCGAGAGACCGAGCGTTAGAGGCGTTCGTCGCAACGGTACCCTTGGGCGCATGCGTCTAGTCATCGCCCGTTGTTCTGTTGATTATGTGGGTCGCCTCGATGCCCACCTGCCTGAAGCGCTGCGTCTCATCCTGGTGAAAGCGGACGGCTCTGTGTCCGTCCACGCCGATGACCGCGCGTATAAGCCGTTGAATTGGATGATGCCGCCGTGCACGCTGCGGGTGGAAAACGTTGTTGATATGGATGGCGAGGATACGGGCGAAGAGCTGTGGATCGTCGAGAATTCGAAGGGCGAGCAACTGCGTATCACCATCGCAGAGGTGCTTCTCGACGAATCACGTGACCTCGGCGTCGATCCCGGCCTGGTCAAGGATGGCGTCGAGGCACACCTGCAGGAGTTGTTGGCTGAGCACATTTCGACGCTCGGCGAGGGCTACGAACTTGTCCGCCGCGAGTACCCAACTGCGATCGGCCCGGTCGATATTTTGGCCCGTGACCCGCGTGGCGGAACGGTTGCGGTGGAGGTGAAACGTCGCGGTGGCATCGACGGCGTCGAGCAGCTCACCCGTTACGTCGAGTTGCTCAACCGCGACGAGTTGCTGCGGCCTGTGCGTGGCGTGTTCGCCGCCCAGGAGATCAAGCCGCAGGCGCGCACGCTTGCCAGCGACCGCGGATTCGATTGCGTGACCCTCGACTACGACGAACTGCGCGGCATCGAATCGAACGAACTGCGATTGTTCTAAATGCCACGCAAGAATCGCCGCCAGTACCAGTCGCCGCGCTACGTCCTGCCGCGTGACGGGTCGACCTTTATCGGCACCCAGGAGATGGAGGGGCCGAAGTGGACGAATGGCGAGATATTCAAGGTCCGCCAGATCGGCTCGGCAGCCGCAACGAAGTTCTACATTTGTCCAGGGTGCAACCAGAACATTCCTCCCGGTGTGTCGCATGTGGTGGCATGGCCGCGGGATTCCGGCAGGGGAGTCGATGATCGGAGGCATTGGCATAAGCATTGCTGGGGTCGTCGATAAGCGGGCGTTAGACTGGGCCGCATGATTGCAGCGTTTTCGGTCGCACCGACCTTGACGGAAAATTCCAACGCCGAAATGTCCGACATCGTGGCACGCGCCGTGAAGGTCGTCCGGGAGTCCGGGCTGGCGCACGAGACCACCGCCATGTTCACCACCATCGAGGGCGAGTGGGACGAGGTCATGGACGTGATTAAGCGTGCCACCCAGGCGGTGGAGGAGGTTTCTCCACGCGTGTCGCTGGTGGTCAAAGCTGATATCCGCCCCGGCTACACGGACATGTTGCACCAGAAGATCGAGTCGCTGAACAAGCACCTGGAGGATTAGCATGACCAACCCGCAGTTCACCGGCGGCGCTATTGACTTAGGCGCGCTGTCGCAGCAGCCTGAGCCTGGCGACTTTCAGCCGTTTGTCACCGTCAACGCCACCAACGTTGAGGCGGTTGCGTTTGAGCGGTCCAAGCAGATCCCTGTGATCCTCATGGTGGGCACGGACCGTTCTGAAGATTCTGTCGCGCTCAAGGCCACGTTCGAGCGGCTCGCGGCGGGGCAGCAGCAGTTTATGGTCGCCTACATCGACGCGGATGCTACCCCGCAGGTGGCACAGATGCTCGGCGTGCGCGTGCTGCCGACCGTGGTTGCGCTTGCCGCAGGACGCCCAGTGGCCAACTTTGAGGGCAATCAGCCGGCCGACCAGTTGGAGCAGTGGATCGGCCAGATCGTTGCCCAGCTTGGCGGCCAACTCCAGGGGCTTGGTGGCGAGGAGCCTGCGCAGGATCCGCGTCTCGACGACGCCACCGCCGCCCTCAACGCCGGCGACTTCGATCGCGCAACTGCGCTTTACGACGCCATCCTTGCCGACGACCCCACCAACTCCGATGTCAAACAAGCCAAAAATACCGTCGCTGTGTTGAAGCGTCTCAACGAACAGGACGGCGACGGCGACGCGGTGGATGAGGTGGAGCAGCAGCTGCTCGCCGCGGATGCGCAGTTTGTCGGTGGAGATCCGGAAGGCGCCTTTGATCTGTTGCTCGGCATGGTGAAGACGGAGCCGCGTGCGAAGGAGCGTCTGCTCGAACTGTTGACGTTGCTTGCTCCCGACGACCCGCGCGTGATTTCGGCGCGCACTAGGCTCGCTAGCTCGCTGTTTTAGAGTTATCCACAGGGGCGAATTCGCAAATTTCACAGGCTCGCGGGGGTGGGTTGCGAGTTTGGTCTAGCGTCTTGGGCATGAATTCGTTCGAGGTGTTAGTG
>NZ_KV787948.1:0-128370 GCF_001807155.1 Corynebacterium sp. HMSC05C01
AAACGGCCTAAAACAACTTGACAAAACACATGCATGAGTGATCGAGTCGAAGAAACGGCTGCCTACGCGCAAGCGCACCATTGTGCGAAATGGGGGAGCGCCCCCGCTTTCACGCTTGTCGGATGGATGTGCTTCGAGTAACCCGGCCGCGTCTCTAGCTTCTGCGCGTGAGGTGGGGTCCTGCTCCACTGCCTCCAGCGGTGCAATCACCACGGTCGCGAACCTGTTGCACCAACGCTCGACGTCCGCATGCTCAGAGTGATCAGAGATACCAGTGCGCCCAAGAACAACGTGGCCCAATTCGTGGGCCAAGCTGAACAACTGGGCAGTTTTGGCATCCGCGGTGTTAACAAACACCAAGACGTAGCCGCCGTCTTCGATCGTGAAGCCCCGGAACTCGCCAACGCTGAGCCTCCTCGAAGTGGTGTTACCGACGATCGAGTTTCTCGCCACCAGGATTCCGTTTTCCTCCATGGCTGCAGCGAGCTCACTTACCTTGTCGCTTCCCGGGAGTGGTTTGCCTCTCTCGACACCAAGATGCTCCCTAGTTCGCTCTGCCGTTTCAACCGGGTCATGCTCGACCGTGGCCGAGGCATACATTGTCGGTGGAGCGATATCCTCTTGAGCAGCGAACTCGGCGTACCACGCGAGCCTGCTCTGGCTCGAACGGATAGTCTCCCGCAAATCGGCACTCACGGTACCCATCGCCTTGTTGCCGACGGTCCGAAAGTCCGTCACACCCACTCGCTCACCCGACGGCTCATCCAACAGCAATCGGCCGAAAGGAATGCGAGCGAGCTTCGAGAGCTCCCTCGCCTGTTTCAGCGTTGGGCGACTCTCACCCGAGTGCCACTGCGGAAGCTTTGGAAACCGCTTCTCCGCCTTCTGGCAGGCCAGTGCAATCCACCGCCCAAGCAAGCATGCGGGGCTGGATATTGACCCGGACAGCGCTCATCCCGACCGAAGTTCCCGTCTACGCGCTCGCGAGCTTCTGCGTCACCCACGCGTTCAAGGACACACCCTCCCGCGCAGCGTCCATGGCAAGACGGCGGTGGAGGGAACTGCTGACACGCACGTTGAACCGTCCGGAAAAGTCGCGCTGACCGAACGGCTGGGGGATACGCTCACCGGTTTGCTGCATGTCCGCGATTACCTCGGCGACAAGCTTCCGAAGTCCAGCACTTGACCGCTGGGCGTCCTCATCGAGCCAGCTCAAGGACGGGAACTCGGCAACGGTGGACACGTACTCAGCGTCCTCCTCAGACCAGAAGGTTTGGTAGGTGTATTTATCCGACAAGCGTTCAGTCATCGTCTACTCCTGCTCTTTTAGCTTCTTCACCGCAGCCAGCACCTGTTTGACCTGGTACGGCTTCGCCTTTCCGCGGCGGTTCTGGATATTGACGCGCGGATCGCCAACCCAGGGTGTCTTGTATGTGTCGTGATCTCCGCCGCTGTTGGGCCGCTTCTCAAAGAAGTGGTCGCAGACCTTACGAAGATCGGCGTAACGAATGTTGTTGCCGGAACGCTGCATCGCGTCCAGGATCTTTTGGATATCGTCCCCCATGGGAACCAGCAGTACCACACATAGTACTACTCCGCAGTGGAAGCACAAGACCCCCACACCGACGCGAACTCCGGCATCGCCAGCGCCCACTCCAGGGACACACGCTCCTGCTCCAACCGCTTCGCACCGGAGGCGACCAGGAACCGGCGGGCGCGTTCTTCGTCGTCGGTGAGGTGGGGGAGCACCCGGGTCGTGTCGCCGGGGTCGTCGACGGCGAGGTGCAGGAAGCGCTCCACCGTCTCCACGTCCATGGTCACGCTGACAACGGGGGCAGAAGCTCCGTCGGCAGCTAAACGCGACCGAAGGGCGTTCAGGATGGCGTAGCCGTCCGCATCCGCGTCACCCCAGTACAGGACCCGGCGCGCCGCGCGCACCCACGGCAGCTCCGGAAGCGCGCCGGCGGTGTACCCGGAGCCCCACACCAGCACCGCGCCCGACCCCTCGGACGCCCGGGGGAGTGCCAGGAACGTCTCCTTGTTCTCCACCACGATCACCAACAAACCGTCGGGCAACGCCAACGACCCGAACGGCACAGCCACATCGAGCAACCCCGGCGCGGGCGCAAGCGTGCCATCCAGGAACCGCACGCGCATCAGCCGGTCGCCCTCGGCAAGTCCCAGGTCAGCCACCCCAAGCAAGCGCTGCAGCAGCCCCCGGTGAGCGGCGATCCACTTCGTGTCCAGCCCTTCGATGGGCACGGCGCGTGCGCGCAGGCCCGAGGAAGGTTTCACGTGAAACCATCGCAGAGCGAGGCACAGGCGGGCGAAGTCGTCGTCCGACAACACCAGCCATGACGACCACGAGCGCGCCGCCCGCTCCCGGAACTCCGGCCAATCCGGGAACACCCCAACCAACACCGCAAACCGCTCGCGGGCCAGCGCAACCTCCCCGGCGCGGCCGGCCACCTCCGCGATACGGTCCCACCCGGACAGCGTCACGCGTACGGGCACGTCCTGTTTGCCCAGACCCGCCCAAGACCGGGTGGCCCACTCCACCTCTCCGGCGGGCTCCCATGCCTGCCAGGCGCGGACGAACTCGCGGGCACCAGCCTCGTCGGCGAGCACCTGCGCGCGTGTTGGGGGATGCAGGGGAACGGAGGTGGCCGAAGGTTCGTCGAGAAGCAAAAGCTCCATGTTGAACTTGACGGGCAGCTGGTCAGGCAGACGCATGGGTATCAATGAGCTCGAAGGTGGAACGCGCGACGGGGTCCTCGGTGTAGTGGACCACGATGGTGCCGTCGACGTAAGGGGAGAGAGTCTTAATCAGCTTCATCGGCGTGGCCAGCACCATGTGGAAACCGAAGCTTTCAAACACGTCCATCGCGGTGCGGGTGAACACAGGGTCTGCGCGGTCAAAGGCCTCATCCAGCACCACGGTGGCGTAGCGGGGCACGTCCGCATCCACCCCCGCAAGGCGATAACGCAACGCCGCGGCGAGGCAGAAAAACACCAGCTTCTGCGCCTGGCCGCCGGACAACGACGCGGAATCCACGTGGGTGTTGTGCACCGTGCCCTCGGCGTCCACCTCGTTGCCCACGAACTTCACATGCCTGCGGGTGTCCAGCACGACGTTGCGCCAACTGCGGTCGGCACGCTCGGAGGAGCCGAGGCGATCCATGATCTTGGCCAGGCGGTGGTAGCGCTCGATGGCGGTCTTCTCGTCCGCCTCGCTCAAGCTGCCGGCGGTCGCTTCGCGCAGGTCCTGCAGGAAGTCACGCACGACGCGGTCTCGGTTGTCACGGACTTCAATCTGCAGGTAGCGCCCCTCGGTGTACGGGGAGCGGCGCAGCGACGCGTTGATGGGGCCCAAGTTGGTCTCAATGTCGCCCTTCGCGCGCTGCAGCTCCTTGTAAATCGTGTTCAGGTGCATCACGGACTGGCCGTTGAGCAGGTCCAGGAAGCGGCCGCGGAACTCCGGCAGGCGGTCCGAGCGCAGCATCTCCAGCCGCGCAATGGCCTCGCCGGCGAAATCGGCCGTAGCCTGCAGTTCCGCGGACTCCGCGGACCACTGGGACTTGTAGTTGGACAGGATGTTCACGACGGCATTGCTGGAGTCCGTGATCGTCTTCGCCGCCTGCTTCGCCTGCGCGTCCAGCTGCGCAGTGACCTTGAAGGCGCTGTCGCTCAAGTTCTCCGGGGTCAGGCGGCGCGTGGTGGCCGCAAGCATCGCCTCGAGCTGCTCCGCCAGCGCCGGGTCCACCTCCACGTGCTCCGACTCGATCCTCTTCAGCCGCGCCTGATCGTCCTGCAGCGCCCGCGTGGCCACGGCGAGCTCGTCGCGCACGCCGCGTAACTCCAGCTCGGTGGCCTTAAGCGTGTCAGACGCCTCACGCCACGCCCGCTCCAGCTCCTTGGCCTCGGGGGAGGAGGTGAGCCGCTCAAGCTCCGCGCGCAGGCCAGCCAACTGCTCCTCGGCGCTCTCGGTGTCCACGCTGGCCCACTCCATGGCGTCGACAGCCCGGGCCTTAGCAACGTCGCTGGCCAGCGCCTCCTGCTTGCGCTTGACCTCCGCCAGGCGGTTGCCCGCCGCAGTGGTCGCGCGTTTCGCCTCCGCCAGCTCCGCGCGCAGCGCCTCCACCTTGGCGTGGTTGGAGGAGCCGAGGCGGTAGTTGCGCCGCTCGCCCAGGCGCAGCCGGTCGTTCTTCACGTACCTGGCGGAGCCGGTCCTATCGGCCGGGTTGCGCTCCAAGCCGTCGATGGTGGCCGCGCGCTGGGTCTGCCTCTCCAGCTCGTCCACGGTGCGCACCAGGGCGTAGTCGAAGGTGGTGGCCAGCATGCGCATCAGCCACGGTCGCATCGGGTGCTCCACCACGCGCACCTTATGAAACAGGCTGAGCGGGTTCCTCGGCCCGCGCGGGACCTCCACGCCCTCGGGCACGGTGCGGTACTCAAGCCGCATCCCCAAGTGGCGGCCATTGACCCAGCTGCTCACCTCGCGCTCGCGCTCCGCTGGCACCAAAAGAGTCGCGGCAAAACCGCCGAGCAGGCGCTGGACCACCGGTTCCCACTCGGCTTGCTCCGGTAGCACGTCGATGAGCTCACCCACGTACGGCAGCTCACGCACCGTCAGCCCGGTATCCGCACACAGCTGCGCGCGCTTCTCCACGTACCGCCGGTCAAGGTTGGAGGTGCGGTTGCCTAACGACGCCAACTCCGTCTCCACCGACGCCTCCGCGCCGGCAAGCCTCTCGCGTTCGCTTCGGGCCTGAAACCACTTTTCGCGTAGGTGCTCTACTTGCTCCGGCGCGGCCGCCAGCTCCGCCGACGCCTGTGCTTTCAGCTCTGCGAAGCGCTCGGTATCCAGCGCTCCGTCCATCTGCACCATGGAAGCCAGATCCCGCCGTTTCGCGTCACGCGTGGCAAGCTCGTGCTCTTCGCGAGCGATGTTGCGCTCAATCTCGCTCAAACTCTGCCCGGCGACCTGCTCTCTCTGGACAGCGGCGCGCTGCACAGCCGCCTGTTGCGCATCCTTGCGGGCCTCGAGAGATTGCGCCTGCACTTCGAGGGCGGCGAGTTGGGCGGAGCTGACGTCGATACGCTCGCGCAGCTGCTTCGCCTCAATCGCACGTCGCACGTTGGGCAGGGCGGCAGACAACGCGGCATTGTTCTCCTGCGTCGCCTGCGCATCCTTGAGCTTGGTGTTCAGCCCCGGCAGAGGAGCGAGCGTCTCAATCTGCTGGTGCACGTCTTCGAGCCGCTCGTACGCCTGGCGCAGGTCCTCGTGCGTGGCCACGGCGTCCTCCGCGACCTGGAACGTGTCCGGTACGTCCAGCATGTAGTTGCGGAACAGCTCGTCCATGCTGGACAGGGACTTCGCGGACTGCGTGCGGTGCAGCAGCATCTGCGCTTCCTCGCTGCCGATACCCAGCTTGGAGCGGAAGCGGTTGGCAAACACGGAGTACTGGTCCGTGAACGTCACGCCGGCAGTTTTGTATTTCGCCTCCAACTTGCGCTTATCCAGGGAGTTCTGCAGCAACGGCACGAACCCGTCCACGTCCACCTCGCTGGGAAAGATGCCGTAGAGCGTTTTCACCTGCGCTTCCTGCTGCTGTCCCGCATTGAGGCGGTAGATTGCGGCGAGCGTGAACGCCTCCTTCCCGGCGCGGTAGGTCAGCGCGACAATGCTGGCTGTCGCTCCGGAGCGCAGGTACTGGCTGCGGATCTCGCCGGTGGCCGGGTCCTCGCTGCGGCGCCACGCACCGCGGATATAGGACACGCGGCTGCGCCCCTTGTCACGGCCGGTTTCCTGCTGGGCGGCGGCGTTGAACCGCAGCTTGCCAGGCGGGACTAGTACGGCGGAGAAGGCGTCGATAAGCGTGGACTTGCCCGAGCCGGACGCGCCGGTGATCAAAAACCCACGCTCGCCGACGGGGATGTCGTAGTAGCCGTCGAACGTGCCCCAGTTGACCAGCTGCACGCGCGCAAGACGGAACTGCTCTGTCACTGTTCTTCCCCTTCCTGTGCCAGGCGCAGATACTCCTCGCGCAGCGCGTGGACCGTATCAGCGTCGAAGATGTGGCGCAGCACAGGGGAGACCTCCCAGCGCCCCTCGGTCTCCGTGTCGATGAGGAGGCTGTACTTGCGGATGGTGTTCACCGCCGCGGTGAAGCGCTTCTTAAACCCGGACTCGTCACGGTTGTCCACCGCACGGACGTAGCTGATGGCGCCATACAACTCATCTTCGCCCACCACGACGCGCTCGCCTGGGGTAGACATGCCCAGCTCGTGGCGCAGCTGCAACAGGATCGCGGTTTGCAAGTGCGTCAGCGCCTCCGTGCGCAACACCGGCGGCACTTTCACGTCCTCGTTGTCCGGGCGGACGTGGCGAGTGAACGCGATGCCGGCGTCCTCGTCCACAACCAGCTCCAAAAACACATCGTGCAGCCGAGAGCGCAGCGTCTCCGTGTCGGTGGTGATGGCGTGCCAGGTTTCCTTCTTCCGGTCGGCGGTGATGAGCGGACCTTTGAGCAGGTCCACCAGTGCGCGCCGGGTTTCCTCGGACAGGGTGCCCGTGTCGCCCGTCCACAGCGGTTCCGTCATTGCATCTCCTTTACTGCTGCGGCGTCGAAATGCCACCGCGGGATCGTCGCCAAGCGAACGCTCCCATCGTCTTCTTCGAAGCGCACCTCTTCGCTGCCGTCCTGCCGCACCCCATGCTTCAGGGCCAGGTACACAAGGCCCACTACCGACCCCAGCCCCTGGGAGGCGGGATGGCGCTCGAGCACCTTGCCTATCGACGCCCCTCCGGCCATCCCAACCGTCTCCCCAACTGCCGCGATAAGCTCTTCCAAGTCGATCTCGCTTTCACGTACCGCCTGGTAGAGCGCCTCCGCGTCGCCCTCGCCGGGTTCAAACGCCTCCACCGCAGTGGTGATGACCTCCGCGCCCGGGTCCGCCAGCTTGATCTGCGCCACCGAGGTGATCTGCATCCCGATGCGCTGCAAGGGCGTGTCCATCTTGTGGGTGGCTGCAAGCTCCTCGCGCTCCGCGGCGTCGGCGGCGAGCTTGCGGGTGTCGCGTAAAAGCTCGATCATTCGGCGGTCCTCGGCGAACTGTTCACTGGCCACGTAGTTGCGTAGGTTGCGGGCCAGGCGCGTCATCATGCGGTTAACCTCGTAGCCGGCGTCTTCCATGTCGCGGAACAGCCTGCGGAATTTCGCCCGCTCTTCGGGTGTCATCGCGGTGTTGTCGGCGCGCTCGAGCACCTGCCCAATCCACGTGTCCAACCACGCGCCGCGTTCCGGGTCGACCACCAGCGAGTAGAACGCGTTGAAGCTTCTGCCAGCATCGGATTCCCCGATCAAGTCCACGCCGGCGAAGATCTCGTCCAGCACGTCGCCGCGCGAGCCCTCCGGATCCAGCAGTTGGCGGCGCAGCTGCGTATTGAGCGTTTCCAGCTCGTGCCGCACGCGCGCGAAATCGCCGGGGATCGCATTCGCCTGCTCCAGAATGTCGCCCACCCGTTCGTGCACGGTGGCGGGGGAGGGCAGCTCGAATTCCCCGCGCTCGACCTGCTCGATCTCTGCCTCGATGCGGGCGCGTTCGGCCTCGAGGTGCCTCAGGCGGGAGTCGATGTTCGGGTCCGTGTCCCGCGCGAGCGCCTGCAGGGCATTGCTTATCGACGCCACCCGGCTCGCCGTCACCGCCGATCGCGGTGCACTGACACGGTCCATCACCTGCAGCGCGGTGAGCGTTTGCTCGCTTGGTTCAAGCGTCTCACCCGTTTCCTTGGTGCCAGACTTGCGCACCAGCCACCCGGCTTTCACCCAGTCGTTGCAGTACGCCTGGGGTTTTTTCGGGAGCTCGAAGATACCGCGCAACACCGCGAAGTCCTCAGCCATGAGCTGATAGAGCTGCTCCGCAGGTCGGACCTCTGCGCCTCGCGGGAAGTGCTCCGCCACGACCGCGAGTAGCACCGGGGCGTTGTCCGCGTGCAACAAACGGATCGCGGCCGACTGCTCCTTTTCACGCTTATATGTCAGCGCCCGGGCCTGAATGGTCATGCCGACTATCATCCCATAGCACCCTCCCACCTGCACCGAAAAACTTTTTTGCTCTAGGTGTAGACACACTGAGGGCGATCGTCTATATCCGCTTTTGGGCCCCTCCGCCCACGGTCCATCCCCCCGAGACCGGTTGAGCACTCACCGACCCCCATTTAGAGTGCGAGTAGGCGGAGGGGATTCCGCTATTCTCAAGCGTTTTTAGGCGCCTAGGGTTAAGGGTCAAAATGTCCGCGTCCCCTTTTGACCCTTAACCCATCCATTACCCCCTTGGATTGAGAAAACCACGCCGTCACGGCGAACCGGAGAGGACGTGGTGTGCGTAAACCCAAACATAGATGATCTACTGAGCAATCATTGAATCGATACCAAATGCCCGAAGTGCCAATGCAGGTCTTTGGTCTCAGTGTTTCGCAGAGTCGATGCTCCCGTGTTCCGCGTTTTTGGTACCGGGAAACTCGGGGGGTCAAGTCACGACTTCGGTATCGCCACCGCCACAGCCGCCAGCGCCCTTACAACAGCCGGGTTTCACGTGAAACATTCGAAGCCACCGGCCGCAGTGTCCACATGCCAAGCGATTGCGGGCTTCGTCGACAATGAATGCTCCAGGCCCCTGAAGGCCTCTGACGGCCTGAACGCACCCACCCTTTTCACAACCTTCACCTGCGAATTTCTGTTTCCAACTATGGTCAGAGGTATCCGCTGGTTGTTCCTTCGAAGAGAGGTAAAAGGATGCACTCCATCGATTCCAACGCGTGTGTATTGGCCCTGTCTCCGGACCAAGAGCGGCGCCTTCATGTGGAAAGCGGCGACGAGGTTACGGTTCGAACCCTTGACTGCTTCTCCAACACGATTACCGACGAGTCCCAGCTGTTCAGCACCGTCGGCTGGGACAAGGTCAACCCAGCCACCGGCCCAATCGCGGTCAAGGGAGCACGCCCTGGCGACACACTGAAGGTGGAGATCCTCAGCATCGAGGTCGGCGAGCAGGCCACCATGACCACCCACCCTGATTTCGGCGCACTGCCCGGCACGGTGGAGGAGCGCACCCGCATCGTCCCGATCCGCGATGGCAAGGCGCAGTCTTCTGACGACATCACCATCCCCATCCGCCCAATGATCGGCGTCATCGGCACCGCACCGGCATCCGAGTCGGTACCCACCGGTGAGCCGCGCCAGCACGGCGGCAACATGGACACGAAGGAGATCGTCGCCGGCTCCACCCTGTACCTGCCAGTGGAGGTCGACGGCGCGAACCTTAGCCTTGGCGACGTCCACGCCGTCATGGGCGATGGCGAAGTCGCAGTCTGTGGCGCCGAGATCGAGGCCGAGGTGAAGATCCGCGTCACGGTGCTCGAAGGCCGCCCGCTGCCGCTGCCGTTCTTGGATTCCGGCGACGCGGTCTACGCCATCTCCTCCGAGATCGAACTGATGGACGCCGTCAAGGAGTCCACCCGCATGATGCGCGATTGGCTCGTGAGCGTATCCGCGCTCGACGCCACCGACGCCCTCATGCTGCTATCCCTGGTTGGCGACACCCAGATCAGCCAGATCGTCGACCCCCGCATGACTGCTCGCTTCCGCTTGCCCAAAACGATCCTCAAGCAGTGCGGTGTGGAACTGCCGTAGCTAACGGGCAATTCACCATTGCGCATCTGCTTTAGGCGTAGTGAACCCCTTCGGGGGAGTGACGGTAAACCCGAGGTCCCTGAGCGCCTCTGCAGCAGCTTCGGGATGATCTCGGGTTGCCGCAGAAGCCTGTTTAGAAAGCCATACTCGGCGTCGTTCCTGTAGTGCAGGTTCCCATCCTGGCCTCCCGCGGAATCCACATTCGCTGATCACAAAATAGAGGAAGTCCTCAAGCGACGGACGAAAACGCTTTCCTCCCACAGGTAAGTGCAATTCATCTAGGCGGCCCTTCTTCCTCGGGTTGCCTGATTTGTCCTGAAAGTTCTGCATTAACGCTGGACTGAGCAACCCTGCGACCCCTGAGTAGTGGATATGCGCACAGGGCGCGCTGGTGTAGTCACGCTCAAACTCGAAACGTATGCCCGGCGACGTAGCAACCCGCATTTCGAATTTGCTGCTCTTTACGGCTAGGAACTTCTCCGACGAATCGGATGACAGTTCGTAATTGATAATCACGTGAAAGAGTTGACTGTAGTCTTCCCTGCGCACTGAGCCCTCAGGTTGTCCAGCACCGTGAACGAGAGGAGCCTTGAAATCACCCACCACGATATTCTTGTCGATGTTTAGCTTGGCTTTCGCCTGTAAATCCGCTCTGCATGCCAGCGGCAACGCCTCAAGTAACGTGTCTCTTACGTCGCCGAGAAACCGCCCTGCCGCATCATGCACTCCCAAAACGACCCTCACCGAGCAGTAAGAGAACTGTCTGCAGCTCGTCGTACACGGTCCGCTCATCCTCGCTCAACATGCCGGCATTCGCCAGCACCTTGAGGTCTTGAAATTCAGCATGGGGAAGGCGAGTGGTGGCCCTTAGAGATGCCAAACACTCTCGCTTCCTTTCAAGAAGCTCTTCACTATTGGTGACAGTGATTTCCAATGGCAACTTTCTCGCCTCCGTCTGCTTCTTTCGTAACCAGCAGTTTTATTAACCGACAGTTTAATAGGTGCCGAGAATCTTCAGCACAAAATTAGCACACCTGTTCGCATGGCCGCTCGCTTCCGCCTGCTCAAAACGATCCTCAAGCAGTGTGGCGTGGAACTGCCGTAACCGCACCTCACAACCGCAAAACCACGCTATCTACCTGCATGTTTAACAGTATTTTGCACTAAGACTAGACAAGCCATTTACACATGATCTATATTTGAGCCGGAGCCCCGCCCACGGTTACACCCCCCGAGAACCGGCTGAGCACTCACCCACCCCCCCATTTAGAGTGCGAGAGGCGCGGGCTCCCTTTGGGGGACATAGTCCCCACCCAGGGCCTTCGGGTCCTTTGCAGCGGCCCATGCCCCCCATTGGCCGCTGCATAAATTTTTAAACTCCACTAATCCGCCGAGACCGGCACGGTCAGCCAGGCGGAAGCAGCAACGACGACTGCTTCGGTGCCACGGTCGAGTGTGGGCTGGAGATCAGGTGCGAACGCCGGGTTGTGGTTGCCCACGGCGTTGCTCATGTCCGCGAAGCCTCCCAGGCCCCAGTAGGTGTAGGGGACACCGAGCGCGTCGGGGATGATGGAGAAGTCCTCGGAGGCGGGTACGGCGTCGAGGTCGCAGGATTCGTCGCCAAAGTATGCGTCGAAGGCTTCGCGGACGGTGTCGGTAGCGTCCCCGTCGTTGTCGGTAAGCGGGTAGCGGTCGTAGTAGGTGAACTCGGGTTCCATCGGGCTGCGGGCGGCGACGCATTCCGCGCGCACGATGCGCTCAATGGCTTCCTTGAGGTGCTCGCTGACCTCGCTGCTGTATGCGCGGGTGTTGATGAGCAGTTCGGCGGAGTCCGTGATGATGTTGGACTTCGTGCCCGCGTGGATCGCACCGACGGTCACCACCGCGGTTTCCTTGGCTGCTACCTCGCGCGAGACGATGGTTTGCAGGCGCATCACGATGGTGGAGGCAAGCACCACCGGGTCCACTCCCAATTCCGGCATCGAACCGTGGGAGCCCTTGCCGTGCACCGTGACCTTCACCGAGAATGCGGAGGACAGCACCGGTCCGCGTCGCGTGCCCACGTGTCCGCCGGGCAGGCTGGCCAGCACGTGTTGGCCCAGGTACACATCGGGCCGTGGCATTGCTTCCTCTAAACCAGCAGCGAGCATCGCACGGGCACCTTCAGCGGTCTCCTCAGCGGGCTGGAAGACGCCGATAAAGGTGCCGGACCACTGGTCCTTGTGAGCGTTGAACGCCTGCAACGCGGTGAGCAGCGACATCAGGTGGAAATCGTGACCACATGAGTGGGCGACGGGGACCTCCGCGCCGGTCTTAACGTCAACCTGCGTGGCCGTGGAGGCATAGTCCTTGCCAGAGGCTTCCTTGACCGGCAGCGCATCAATGTCTGCGCGCATGGCCACGACTGGGCCCTCGCCATTATCGACGACCGCCACCACCCCTGTTTCCCCCACCCGGGTTACCCGGATACCTGAGGATTCCAGTTCCTTTACGATCCGCTCCGCGGTCGCATGCTCCTGCATGGACAGCTCGGGGTGTTGGTGGAAGTGCTTGTACAGCGCTTCGCGTTCGGTTCCGGTTGACATGAGGTCACCCAAAATCTTCTTGACCTTGCCAATTTCGACAGACATACCTTCACGGTACGCCTACCTACCTACTAGGTCGTGGCATAAGGAAACCCGCCACTGCGTGTTCTCAGTGGCGGGTTTGCGCTTCGAATTTCTCCGCGCCTAAGCATAAACACGGACCTAATAAAGGAAAAGCCCTAACTGTGTTTTGTGACGACTGTCACCTCAAAATTTCTTAGAATGACGAACTACCGCCACCAGCGGAAAAGCCTGACGAGGACACGCCGCCACTAAAGCCACTCGAGGAGGACGACGCCGCCTTTGCCGCCTGCACGTTCGCCGCGTGCCACGAGTGCATCTGCACGTATGGGACGTACCCGCCGTACCAGAACCCAGTCTCGTACACCGCCGGTGCCCGCAGCTTTTGCTTCTCCTTCACGTCGCTGAACTGCTTCTTCTTCACCTGGTCCAGGATCACGCGGTAATCGCCGAGCACGCGCACGAAGTCGTCGAGGAAGGTGGGGGAGTTCGGGTTTGCGTCCAGCGCCTCGATCCGCCCCATCAGCAGGTCGAGTTCCCGCTTCAGCTCCTTGCCCTTCACCTCACTGCGCGCCCGCAGCACGTCCTCGCGGATCTTGGTCAGGTCGGCCCGTCGCGCTGCGGCGTCGCCATGCTCGACGGCGAAAAGCCTGTCGATGTTTTCCTCCGCCTTAGACACGTGCTTGACGGATTCGGCCGCGTCCGCCAACTGCCTGCGGTGCTCGTACACGTCCTTGTCGTCGTTCATGTTGATCGCGTTCAGCCCCGCCGCGCCGTGGACCAACTCGTTCATGCTCAGGAAGCGGTCACGGACTTCCGCCCACTGGCGGCGCAGGGTTTCGTCGGCAAACGCGGACGTCAGCGAGTTCGCCCGCACGTCCACCTCGTCCAGCCGTCCCGCGAGGCGGGTGTATTCGCTGGTCACGGTGTCGTAGTCCTTGCGCGCCTGGGCGACTGCTTTTCGACGACGCCCCCGCACCGCCAACAACCCACCCCCACTAGCGCCTGCCACACCGGCACCGAGGACGCCAAGCCCGATGGTCGCGCCGATCTGATCATCAGTCGCGTCGTCCACCTGCTTCTGGGCGAGTGCCTCGGCGTTCATGGCCTGGTTCGCGGTACGGAACAGCCCGGCCGGGATATTGCCGTCCTTCACGCCGGGTTTCATGGCGTCTTGGAGATCGGTGAGGTGGGAGTCGTCGTCAAGCATGAGCTCGCGAGTCACATCCTCGCCGCCGTACACAAACGCCTGGCGTGGGTCGAGGCCAACGCCGACGATGAGCGCGCCGTCCGCAAGGTGGCCGTTCTCGCCCTTCGACTGATCGACAAGGTCCGGGTACTGGGTGCGCAGGAGCGCCTCAACGTCGTCGAGGACGTTCTTGTGGTTCGTTTTGAACACCATGTAGTGGAAATCCGTGACCACCTCAGGCGCATCAATGCGTGCAGTGTCACGCTCGAGACGTGCGCGGTCGTCGGGGGAGAGGACCTGCTGAGGGTCGTCGATAATCGCATTCGGCGCGCCATGCGTTTGCATCGTGACCTGCGAAATCTCCGGCACATCCACCATGTTGTAGCCGACGGCGGCGCCACCGAAACCCACCAACGCCGTGATGCCAAGAACCGCTGCAGTCTCACTCAAATTCGCCATGGAAAAAAATTTTAGCGACGAAGTAACACACATCGCCTGGCGAGCGATGTTAGGTTTACACGTGTCAGAGCCCTGGCATGTTTCACCGATCACATTAAGGAGAACCCCATGAAGCGCATCGCTACCGCAGCAGCCGCTGCAACCCTGTCCCTGTCCCTCGTTGCCGGCCCGGCTTTCGCTGAGACCGAGGGCACCAACGCCCAGAAGCCGGGTAAGGAAGGTTCCTCCATCTCCAAGCAGGAGGGCGACAAGACCGGCGAGACCAAGGTCGGCTCCTCCGAGCGCTTCAAGGCGTGCAAGAAGGAAGAGAAGAAGGTCGAAGCCAAGGACGGCGACGCTAAGGCTGACGAAGCCAAGGCCAAGGAAACCAAGTCCACCGGCGACTGCATCCAGGAGCTCATCAAGGACGACAACTACAAGGCCGGCATCCTCGGCCTCCTGATCGGCGTCCCGGTCGCTCTCGTCGCACTGCTCGGCGCAGCGGCTGCCTTCTCCGGCGCTATCCCGGGCGTTCAGCTCCCGGCTCTCCCGTTCTAAGTCACACTTAGACGCGGTACTTTGACCCAGTTCCCCCGGTTGGGGGTGGGTCTTTCTGTGATTCTGAGGTAATTTTGTCGATTTTCCTGCGGAAGGCGCTTGACACCCGTTTAATACTTTCTACACACCAAATCTCAAGGAGAAACGATGAAGCGCATCGCTACCGCCGCCGTCGCGGCAACCATGTCCCTGACCGCACTCGCAACCCCGGCATTCGCCGCGGAGGAGACGCCTAGCTCCTCCGAGGCTTACAAGAAGTGCGTCGACGGGGTCAAGGAAGACTGGAAGTGGGCTGAAGATGCTCCCACCGAAGCTGAGAAGGCAGAGCGCAAGAAAATTGTCGAGGCCTCCTACAAGGAGGCTAAGGTCTTCAGCTCCACGCCTTCTGGCACCTGCATCAAGGGATTAGTTCAGGACGAGGACTACAAGTCCGGTGCCCTCGGCCTCCTGATCGGCGTCCCGGTCGCACTCGTTGCACTGCTCGGCGCAGCTGCTGCGTTCTCCGGTGCTATCCCGGGCGTGCAGCTCCCGGCACTGCCGTTCTAAGTCGCTGCGCTTAGAAACCACCAACTCAACCCGGTCCCTTGTGAGGGGGGCCGGGTTTTGCGTTGCCATGTGGAACTTTCTTCGGTCTTGCTCCGTGGGCTCCTGGCGAAAGTGAATTATTTGGGTGCGGTAGGGGAAAAAAGTTCCCGAGAGCAGCCGTTTTCACCGTCGCGTGACGGAGTGGGGACGCAAACGTCAGTGAAGAACACGAAACCTGTGTGATTTCTCCAACTCGCAACACAGATTCGGCCCGTACAAGTGAATAGCGACGGGCACGACGCCCGAGCGAATCAACTCGTGCGAATCAATTAGCGAAGGAGTAAACATGACCAACACTCGTATTGCAGCCGCCGCTACCGCTCTTGTTCTCGGCGCAACCGGACTGGCCGCCTGCAACGACTCGGAGGACGCCACCGACTCCGTGTCCACCCCGACCGACGGTGTGGTCTCCGACGTCAGCGACGCCGTCACCACCGCAGGCGACACGGGCAGCACGGGTGGCACGGACTCCACCGGCGATGTGGTCGTCTCCGATACGGCTGTTGTCTCCGAGGATCCGTTGGCGCCGAGCGACGCGGTTATTTCCGACGAGGTAGTGACCAACTCCATTCCGGCTGACGGTGCAGCAGGTGGCGCTGCCGACGATGCAGCTGGCAGTGCAGCCACCGCACCGACCAACTAAGCCAACACCGGACAGCGGTTAACGCCCGCTAGAACGGTTCTGACACCGCCCGGCTAATCACCACTGCGTCAGGCTCGATGCGCTCACGCAGTTGAAGCTCGGCGGTGTTGTTGCTGTCTGAGGTGAGCACCCAACCCGCCCAGGCGTCCTTGCCGGGGGAGAAGATGCCGTCGCCTTTGCCGATGATGTTCAAGGTGGCGTCGCGAAGCCAGAGCGGGCCGACGAGATCAGCATGTTCGGTGCCCTCGAGTGGGGCGACGAAGGGTTGGTAGGCGACGGCGTTGAGGGCGGCAAGGGTGTCGTCGAAAAGCTGCTGCGCCACCGCCATGTGTTGCGAGGCACCGAGATAGACGATGGTGGTGAGGGAGAGGGGGCCGGTGGGCTCGTCGCGAAGCGTGAGGTCCGACAGGCCGCCGAGTGCCGCCGCGAACCGCGTGGGGCCGCCCATATCCTCGAAAAAGAAGTAGTCAAGCGCCTCGTCGCGGTTCGTGGTGGAGAAGTCCACGAGCGCGTTGAGCTCGTAGAGCTGGAGGTCCTCCGGCGCGGCGAGGTTGTCGTACGCGGCCTGGCAGCGGAGATCCCAAAGCACATACTCGTCCTCGATGGGGTGAGGGTGCGGCGACACCGCCGCAATCTCGACGCCGCTGGCCCGGATGCGGTTCAGGTAGAGCTCGTACGCGCCGTCGAGGTCCGGCTCGTGCGCCACGAAATGAGTGGTGACGATCTCGAAGGACATGCGAATGACACTACGCCATTGGGGGAGCGGGCAGATGTTTCACGTGAAACGGTGCGCCTAGTTGGGGAGGCGATACTTTCGCTTGCGGCTTGTCGGTGGGGCAGTGGGCACAATTTCACCCACATCCACCATGCTGCGGAGTCTTGGGCGCAGGGTATTGACACTCACGTCTAGGTGGTCCGCGATATCGCGTGCTGCTGCCTCTCCAACCTGGGCCAGGTAGGCGATGAGTTTGTTGTCCGTTTCATCGAGTTCGATGCCGCTGCTTGAAAGAACAAACGAATCCCGCGTGTGGCCCGGACCGAGCAGCCCGCGTGTGACGAGATCACTCAACAGACTCCGTGCATCGTCACTATCAAGCCCAATGTGCTTACGGAGCTCCTTCACGGACACAGCACCCAAACCCTTGGCAATCGCCAGCGCGATCTGTTCCTCTCGAGAGCTATTAGGAGCAACCGACTCCAACCATGCCGACATTTCAGGATCGAGGATCCCGAACCTGTAGAGGATGACGGTGAACTCACCAATCCGGGCATCGAACACCGGCTGGGGCAGGCCATAGCCTTCCATCCCTTGCTTCATTCGTTGAATGCCGCTTCCCTGGTTTTCAGCCACGCGCATCGAGCCTGAAGGCGTTGGAAGGTTGCTCAGCAAGTTCGCGAGCGAAGGGTTCCTGCTTACCGACCTGTTCTCGTCGATATTGTCTTCGGTGCGATCTCCCCACAGTCCGCCGGGACTGTTTACCTCGACCCGGTCCGGGTACACATCAACCTGCACTTGCCGCCCCTGAACCTGCGGACTGTAGTCACGGTGCATCGCGGCATTCACAATCGCTTCACGCAGAGCAATCTCTGGAATCTCAGGTTCGTCGACCATATTCGACCCAACTTCCACAGTACGAACCCGGAGATTGCGCACGACAGCTTTAATCGCATCCTCGACCGCCAGTGGAAGCGGACCGTCGCAGTGAGCCCGATCAAGGAAGCGTGTCTCAGACGTCGACTTCTCCGTCGTCGGGTGCACTGCGACATCGATGAAGAGCTGCGGGAAGAACTGCTGCGGATAGCTGCCCAATGCCAACGCGCCCGCAAGGGTTGGCACGCCCTCTGCATCAAGCACATGCAGTCGCTCCAGAACCTCTGCATCGGTTCTTGTTCCCACCCGGATCCGGGATCCCCTCTTCTCCAAAGATTGGATCAGCCCGTTCCACGTCTGGCCATCCAGGTCATCGAGGTTCGCCCCAGGAACAGGCAGCAACTCCGAGGAATCTGGCGTGTAGAGATTCATGAGCTGGAAGATCTCGTAGCTGGAAAGCCTCTGATCGCCATCCAGTACTCGCTTGTACGCGCCATCCCGGAGTCCTTGCGAGGTCACGTAACACGGCATCTGCTTTCCGAGGCGCTCATCGGTACGCATCGGCCGCACCTCAACCAAGATCACCGGCGAACCCTGGTATTCATCGAGTTCGACGACAGCCTCGGGTATCGGCGTCACCGGAGGCTTCTGTTGGTCGACCCTCAAAGCACTGATGAGTCGATCATTCATCGCACGAGAGTCAAAATCAGTGGCTGGCTGGAACGTACCGGTCGACTGATCTTCCTCAATGCCAAGGACGATCAGGCCACCCTTCGTATTTGCAAAGGCGCTCACTGCTTTCCAAAAGGCTGTATCCAACTTCCCCGTACCGGATTTCGCCTCAATCCAGTGATCATCATTCCGCTGGCGCCGCAGCCTGGCCATGATGTCATCCATCCGCTCACTCATGCTCTCACTGTACTCACTTTTTACAGTGAGGGCATCACTCAATACAGTGAGAACCCATTTTCACCTCTCTTTTTACAGTGAGGGCGTCACTTCATACAGTGAGGAGCCATCTCGATACAGTGAGCACCTGATGTTTCACGTGAAACACCTCGAAGAGCAACAAGGCAAAAGAAAACCGCCCCGAAGGGCGGTCGTCTCAACAGAAGGGGACTAGCGGGTGGCTTCCTCCGGGGTGGTGACGGTGTCGTCGTCAAGCGAATCGTTCTTGATCTTGCCCGCAGCGAATTTGTTCACGATCAGGGCGATCGCGCCGTCGCCGGTGACGTTGGCGGCGGTGCCGAAGGAATCAACGACGATGTAGGACGCGATCATGAGCGAGACCATGGACTCGTCAAAACCGAGGTTGGACTGCAGCAGACCGACAGCGGCCATGATGGCGCCACCCGGCACGCCCGGCGCGGCGATCATCATGATGCCCAGCAGGAGGATGAATCCGATGACCTGGCCGGCGGAAATATCCAGGTTGGCCATAAACACGATGGAGAGCGCGTAGAGGGTGATCTTCATCATCGAGCCGGACAGGTGAATCGTCGCGCAGAGCGGGACCACGAAGCCGGCGACGTCCTCGTCAACCTTGTTCTTCAGGGTGGACTTGTAGGTGACCGGGATGGTCGCGGCGGAGGACGAGGTGCCCAGTGCTGTGAAGTATGCCGGCAGCATGTTCTTCAGCGCCTTGAACGGGTTCACGCCAGCGACGGTGCCTGCGACGAGGTACTGCAGCAGGACGATCACGACGGTCATCACGACGGAGAGCAGGAGGACCACGCCCATGGCCGCCATGGTGTCGCCGAAGTTCTCGTTCATGCCCAGGTTGAGGAAGGTGCCGAAGATGAACAGCGGCAGCAGCGGGATGACGAAGGTGACCACGACCTTGAGCACGATGTCGTTAAGCTCGCCGAGCACCTTGAACAGGTTGTCGGACTTCACCGCCGTCATGGACAGGCCGACGACGAAGGCGAGGAGCAGCGCGGACATGACTTCCAGTGGTGGCGGCATTTCAACGCTGAAGTAAGGGGAGAGGCCGCCGGCATCGGGGTCGGCGACATCGGTGATGAGGGTCTTGCCGTCCAGAAGCCTCGGGTACAGCGTGGACGCCGTGAACCATGCGATCAGGCCGGAGATGAACGTGGAGCCGTATGCGACACCGGCGGTGACGCCGAGCCACTTGCCTGCGCCCTGACCCAGACCCGCGATGGCGGGGGCGATGAGGGCGAAGATAAGGACCGGGACGAAGAAGCCGAGGAAGTTAGAGAACAGCCCGTTGAACGTGACAAAGACGCGGGCAAGCCAGTCCGGGAAGAAGAAGCTGCAGGCGAAGCCCAAGGCGATCGCTACAACCACCCAGAACAGCAATGAGTGGAGGATTTTCTTTTGCATGGGCCTAGCGTAGCCCGTATTTATGCAATCTACTGTATTTTGATCATATTTTTTTGCAGGTGAGCGTCCGGTCGTATGCTTAGTGGCTATGAGTCCGTTCGCGAACATGAGCTCCCTTAACGTTGTCCTCGGCATTATCTTCTCGTTGCTAACGCTTGCGCTGTTCATCCCCGGCGCGCTCGCCTCTGCGGGCAAGCTGCCCGGCAACAAGTGGATCGGCCTCCACGTGCCGGCTGTGCGCAAGGACGAAGGCATTTGGAACCAGGCGCATAAGGTAGCGGGTCCGTTCTGGGTGCTGGCCGCGTTGGCGCTCGCGTTCGGTGCAGCGTTTTCGTTCATCGCTTCCGGCTGGATGTGGGTCATGCCGGCGATCGCGGCGGTGGCGGCGGTGATTTCGGCGTCCGTGGGCGGCAACTTCGGTGCGCGCGCCGCGACGTTGGTGGAGCACGCGCGCGAGCAGGCGCCTGCGCAAGAAGAGGAGAAGCCCGCGGTGAACCTTGATGCTTTGCGACGAGCCGCCGACCACGCCGACAACAACGAATAAAATGAGCCCGCGAAGCTGGATCCTCGACTACACTTCCTTTTTGTGACGTACATGACTTCCCAAACATGGTGGTGGCTCGCCTAACTGGCGCGCCACCTAGCGAAGTCACGGCCCGCCAGCTTGTCCCCCAAGCGCCGCGGGCCCTTTTTTATCCCTCGGTGCAAGCAAGAACAGAACCGAGGATCACATGAAATTCACCCGCCAAGAGGTGCGCTACCACGAGGATGTGGCAAGCCTCTTCGCCCACATCGGCGGCCTCGACGCAACCGATACGGTGCTGCTCGAGTCCGCTGACATCACGACACGTTCGGGGTTGCAGTCGTTGGCGGTGCTGCGGTCGTCGATACGCATTACTTGCTCCGGCAACCGCGTGACACTTACGCCGTTGACGCCGTCGGGCGAGGTCATTGCGAACGAGATCGGGCTCGAGCACGAGTTTCCGTGCGTTGATGTGGAGGACGAGCGCGAGCGCCTCACCGCCGCATCCACGATGGATGTGCTGCGCAAACTGACCGCCACCGAGGGCAATGAGGACTTTCCGCTGCTCGCGGGCGGTTTCGCGTTCGACTATCTGGAGACGTTCGAGCGTCTGCCCGAGGTGGCGGACGGCGACAACACCTACCCGGATTACGAGTTCGTGCTCGCCGAGGTGGTGCTGCGCGTGAACCACCAAACCGGCACGGCGTACCTCGCCGGGGTTGATGCTGCAGGTGACGGCATTGATCTCGCCGAGATCGCAGCACTTATCGACGACGCCCCCGCACCCACCGACCCAACCACCCTCACCGGCACCCTCGTCGCCGAGGCAGGTATGCCGGACGAGGAGTTCCGTGGGGTAGTGGAGCAGCTGCAGGGCAACATTTACAACGGCGACATCTACCAAGTCGTGCCGGCGCGCAGCTTCACCGCCGACTGCGACGACGCCTTCGGTGCGTACCGCCGCCTGCGTGCCGCGAACCCCTCGCCGTACATGTTCTACATCCGCGGCGAGGGCTACGAACTGTTCGGCGCATCGCCGGAGTCGAACCTGAAGTTCTCGCCGACCACCCGCCAGGTGCAGCTGTATCCCATTGCCGGCACGCGCCCGCGCGGGCTGAACCCGGACGGCACGGTCAATCACGAACTGGACACGCGCATGGAACTGCAGTTGCGCACCGACGCCAAAGAGGTCGCCGAGCACACCATGCTGGTGGACCTGGCCCGCAACGACATGGCGCGCGTAGCCGAGCCGCGTACCCGCAAGGTGCAAGACCTACTGCAGGTGGACCGCTACTCGCGCGTGATGCACCTGGTCAGCCGGGTCACCGCCACGCTGGCTGCGGACCTCGACGCGCTTGACGCCTACCGCGCGTGCATGAACATGGGCACGCTCACCGGCGCACCGAAGCTGCGTGCGACCGAACTGCTGCGCTCCGTGGAGCGCAAGCGCCGCGGCTCCTACGGCGGGGCGGTGGGCTACTTGCGTGGCGACGGCGAATTCGACACCTGCATCGTCATCCGCTCCGCCTTCGTGGCCAATGGCAAGGCCATCGTGCAAGCCGGCGCGGGCGTTGTGCGCGACTCCGTGCCCCAGTCCGAGGCTGACGAAACTCTACACAAGGCCTACGCAGTCCTGCATGCACTCGCCGGTGGCCGCGACCTGGAGGTGAAGAAATGATCGTCCTGCTGGATAACCAAGACTCCTTTGTGTACAACCTGGTGGACGCGTTCGCCGACTACGACACCGTGGTCTACCGCAACACCGTTACCGCCGACACTGTGCTGAACGCCAACCCAGACCTCATCGTCCTTTCGCCCGGCCCCGGCTACCCCGCGGACGCCGGCTGCATGATGGAGGTCATCGAACGCGCCCAGGGCCGCATCCCGATTCTGGGCATCTGCCTGGGCTTTCAGGCGCTGGTGGAGCACTTTGGTGGGCGGGTTGAGCCGTGCGGGCCGGTGCATGGGTCGTCGCAAAGCATGGTGCTTACAGACGGCCGCCACGTCCCCGTCGCCCGCTACCACTCCCTCGGCGCCACCACCGCGCCACCCGGTATTACGCCGCTGGCGTGGACCGGCACGGAGATCGGCGACGTGATCATGGCCGCCGAAACCGACGACGGCATGTCCATCGGACTGCAGTTCCACCCCGAATCCATCCTTACCCCCTCTGGCCCGCAAATCCTGGACCACTGTGTGACGAAATTACTACAGAAAGGCCACGACAATGACTAGCCAACTCGAGATCTTCCGCCGCTTCATGGACAACCCCGAGCCCACCCTCGAGGAAGCCATCGAGGCATTTACCCCGCTGACCGTCGGCGACTACGACGACGTACACATCGCCGCACTGTTGGCCATGATCCGCACGCGCGGCGAAACTTTTGCCGACATCGCCGGTGCGGCCCGCGCGTTCCTTGCCGCCGGGCGTCCGTTCCCGGTGACGGGGGAGGGGATCATGGACACCGCCGGTACGGGTGGCGACGGCGCGAACACCATCAACATCACCACCGCCGCTTCGCTTACCGCAGCTGCCGGTGGCGTGAAGATGATCAAGTGCGGCAACCGCTCCGTGTCCTCGAAGTCCGGTTCGGCGGACGTGCTCGAGGCGCTGAACATCCCGCTGGACCTCGACCCGGATCGTGCTGTGCGCCAGTTCGAGTCCTCCAACTTCACGTTCCTGTTCGCCCCGGCGTACAACCCGGCGATCGCGTTCGTGCAGCAGGTCCGCAAGGCACTTGGCGTGTCCACGCTGTTTAACACGATGGGCCCGCTGCTCAGCCCGGCACGCCCGGAGTTCCAGATCATGGGCATCGCTAACCCGAAGTTGGGCCAGGTGATTGCGGAAACGATGCGTGAGCTGGGCCGTAACCGTGCGCTCGTCGTCCATGGCGCGGGTACCGACGAGATCGCGGTCCACGGCGATACCGAGGTCTGGGAGCTCAAGGACGGCGAGATCACCCACTACACGGTCACGCCCGAGGAGCTCGGCGTGGAGCGCCACAGCCTGGAGGACCTGCGTGGCGGCAACGGTGCCGAGAACGCAGCCTTCATGCGCGCCACGTTCGCGGGGGAGGGCCCGGCTGCCCACCGCGACGCCGTCGCCGTGTCCGCGGGTGCGATGTTCTACCTCTACGGCATCGCTGATTCTCTGGCCGCCGGCACCGAGCATGCGAAGCAGTTGCTTGCAAACGGCACGGTGGCCGATTGGCTCGCCACCCACGAGGAGGCCGATTACAGTGTCTAAGATTTTGACCGATATCGTCGAGAACAGAAAACGTCACCTTGACGATATTCGAGCACGCGTTACACACGTTGATTTCGGCACGTTACGCAATTCGGAGCGCTCTCTGTACGACTCCCTCGCGCGCCCCGGCACCGCGTTCATCATGGAGTGCAAGTCCGCGTCCCCCTCGCTCGGGCCGATTCGCGACGACTACAAGCCGGGGGAGATCGCGTCGGTCTACTCCCGCTACGCCGCGGGCATCTCTGTCCTGTGCGAGCCGGACTACTTCAACGGCGACTACGACCACCTGGCCACCGTCGCCGCGACGACCCATTTGCCGGTGCTGTGCAAGGACTTCATCATCGACGAAGTCCAGATCTACGCCGCGCGCTACTTCGGCGCCGACGCGATCCTGCTCATGCTCTCCGTCCTTTCCGACGAGGAGTACGCGCACCTGGCTTCCGTCGCCGAGTCGCTCCACATGGACGTGCTCACCGAGGTGATCAACGAGGACGAAGCTCACCGTGCCATCAAGCTCGGCGCGAAGATCTTCGGCGTGAACCACCGCAATCTTCACGATCTCTCCATCGACCTCGACCGCTCCGCACGCCTGGCCGAACTCGCCCCCGATGGGGCAGTGGTGGTCTCCGAATCCGGAATCCGTGACTCCGCAACCGTGCGTCGCCTCGGCAGCCACTCCGATGCGTTCCTGGTTGGCAGCCAGCTGACCTCCCAGCCGGACATCGACCGCGCCTGCCGCGAGCTCGTCTACGGCCCGAACAAGGTCTGCGGCCTGCGCACCGCCTCCGCCGCCCAGGCTGCCAAGGCGTGCGGCGCGGTCTACGGCGGGCTCATTTTCGACGACGCCTCCCCGCGCAATGTTTCACGTGAAACAGCCACCGACATCATCGCTGCCGAGCCCGGCCTTGACTACGTCGCGGTGTCCCGGCGCACCTCGGGTTACGGCGAGCTCGTCCAGCCCGGCATCAAAGCCGTCCAGATCCACGCGCCGTACCAGGGCTCCGTGGAGACGGAACTGGCGCTCATCGAATCCGTGCGCAAGGAGGTCGACGTCGAGGTCTGGCGTGCCGTCTCCATGACGCAGCCGGATGGCGAAAAGGTGGCCGAGGCGGTTGCTGGGATCGTCGACAAGCTAGTGCTCGACGCCCACGACGGTGGGTCGGGGGAGCGCTTCGACTGGACGCGCGTGCCGGACGCCGTGAAGCAGAAGGCGTTCCTCGCGGGCGGCCTCAACCCCGACAACCTCACCGATGCGCTGCGCGTCGGATGCGCCGGCCTGGACCTGAACTCCGGCTTCGAAGACCCCAACGGCCACAAAGACGCGGGCTCACTGCGACGCGGCTTTGACACCATCGGCAACTACCACGACTAAAGGACACCCCATGACTCTCCTCCCTGCGTACTACGGCGAATTCGGCGGACAGTTCGTCCCCGAATCCCTCCTGCCAGCACTCGACCAACTCGAGCAAGCCTTCGTCGACGCGTTTAACGACGAGGCCTTCATGGCCGAATACCGTGCCCTCCTGCGCGACTACCTCGGCCGCCCAACCCCGCTGACCGAATGCCGCAACCTGCCGATCGACGGCAACGCGCGCATCTTCCTCAAACGCGAGGACCTCGTGCACGGCGGCGCCCACAAAACCAACCAGGTAATCGGTCAGGCGCTGCTAGCGAAGAAGATGGGCAAAACCCGCATCATCGCGGAGACCGGCGCCGGCCAACACGGCACTGCAACCGCGCTTGCCTGTGCGCTGCTTGGCCTGGACTGCGTGATCTACATGGGCAAGACCGACATGCAGCGCCAGGCGCCGAACGTCTACCGTATGCGCCTGATGGGCGCGAAAGTCGTCGGCGTGGAATCCGGCGCGGGCACCCTCAAGGACGCGGTGAACGAGGCGCTTCGTGACTGGACCGCAACCTTCCACGAATCCCACTACCTCCTCGGCACGGCTGCCGGCCCGCACCCGTTCCCGAAGATCGTCAAGGAATTCCACCGCGTGATCTCCACCGAGGCGCGCGCCCAGATCCTCGAGCGCACCGGCGCCCTGCCCGACGTGGTCGTCGCCTGCGTCGGCGGCGGCTCCAACGCAATCGGTATGTTCGCCGATTTCATTGACGACGACAGCGTCGAACTGGTCGGCGCCGAACCCGGCGGCGAAGGCTTCGGCCAAGGCAAGCACGGCGCCGCCATCGCCCAGGGCACCATCGGCATCCTGCACGGCACCCGCTCGTACCTCATGCGTGACGACGACGGCCAGGTCGAAGAGTCCTACTCCATCTCCGCCGGCCTGGACTACCCGGCCGTCGGCCCGGAGCACGCCTACCTCGCCCAGTCCGGCCGTGCGAAGTACGTGCCCGTCACCGACGACGAGGCCCTCGACGCCTTCCAGGCCCTATCCCGCCACGAAGGCATCATCCCGGCGCTCGAGTCCTCGCACGCCCTGGCCTACGCCCTGAAGCGCGCCGCCGAGCACCCGGCCGATGCCGAGCCGCTGAACATTCTCGTCGCCCTATCCGGCCGCGGCGACAAGGACATCGCACACGTGCGAGCGACGCTCGCAGATAGAGAGGAAAAGTAAATGTCGCGCTACGAAGAACTCTTTACCAAGGGGGAGGGCGCGTTCGTCCCCTTCATCATGCTGTCCGACCCGAACCCGGATGACGCAGTGGAGATCATCTCCGCCATCGTCGAAGCAGGCGCCGACGCACTCGAGCTCGGCGTGCCGTTCTCCGACCCAGTCGCCGACGGCCCTGCCATCCAGGGCGCCCACGTCCGCGCTCTCCGTGGGGGAGCAACCGTGCAGCAGTCCCTCGACCAGGTGCGCACCATCCGCGAACGCTACCCGGACCTGCCGATCGGCATGCTGATCTACGCCAACGTCGCCCACACTCGCGGCCTCGACCGCTTCTACACCGAGTTCAAGGAGGCCGGCGCCGATAGCGTATTGCTTCCCGACGTCCCCGTGCGCGAGTCTGACCCCTTCACCGCCGCCGCCGAGCGCGCCGGCATCGACCCGATCTTCATCGCCCCGGCAAAGGCCTCCCGCGAGGTCCTCGAGGGCGTGGCCGCTAACTCCCGTGGCTACATTTACGCCATTTCTCGCGACGGCGTCACCGGCGCGGAGAATGAGGCGACGGTGGAGGGCCTGCGTGAGGTCGTCGATAATGTGCAGTCCTTCGGCGGCGCACCGGTGCTGCTCGGCTTCGGCATCTCCCGTCCCGAGCACGTGCGCGACGCGATCGCCGCTGGGGCCGCCGGCGCGATTACCGGGTCGGCGATTACGAACATTATTGATAAGTATGTCGTCGATAATCGTGTGGAAAACATGGACAGGCTGAAACGGGAACTTTCCGACTACGTCAGCGCCATGAAGCAGGCTACGATCGCATCATGACCTGTTCACGTCGCATGTTCCTGCTCGGCACCGCCACCACCTTCGCCGGTGCCTTCCTGGCCGCCTGCGGGGAAGAGGCCCCCGAAGAAATTGCGAAGACCGACGTGCCGGTCGGCTCCGCGGTGATCCTGGACAAGTTCATCATCGCCCAGCCGTCCGCCGGCCAGTTCGTCGCATACTCGGCGGTGTGCCCGCACCAGCAGAAGAAGATCACCAAGGTGGAGGGCGAGACCGTTAAGTGTGTCGCCCACGGTTCCGTCTTCAACATTGCGACCGGCGAGCGCGTCTCCGGCCCCGCCATCTCCGGTCTGCGCGAGGTGGAGGTCATCGAAGCCGGCGACAAGGTCGAAGCCCAAAACCCGGCGAGCTAACCTGCTGGCCGTAGACTCGGCCACATGAAGAAGCTCGATCCTCTCCTCGTCGGCATCGTTGTTGCTGCGATCCTCGCCTTCGTCGTGCCGGCGCGCGGCGCGTTCGCGGACGGCTTTGGGGTGGCCGTCAAACTCGCGATCGCGCTGCTCTTTTTCCTCTACGGCGCACGCCTATCGACGCAAGAAGCCCTCCGGGGCCTCACCAACTGGCGCCTCCATGCCCTCATCCTCGCGTTTACCTTCGTGGCATACCCGCTGATCGGTCTGCTCGCGCGACCTACCACCGGGCTCATCTCCGAGGACCTCTACCAGGGCCTACTCTTCATGACCCTCGTTCCGTCCACCGTCCAGTCCTCCGTGGCGCTGACCGGCATCGCACGCGGCAACGTGTCCGGTGCTGTTGTGGCGGCGTCGGTGTCGTCGTTGGTGGGTGTCGTCGCTACGCCATTGCTCGTGATGTGGCTGATGGGCGCAGGCGACGGCGTGCACATCGACACCACCGTGTTCACCGACATCGCCCTCCAACTCCTCCTGCCGTTCATGCTCGGCCAGTTGGCGCACAAGCGGCTGGGGGAGTTGGCCAAGTCGAAGGCCACCAAGATCGTCGACCGCGGCTCCATCTGGATGGTCGTCTATTCCGCCTTTTCCAAGGGTGTCGTCTCCGGCGTGTGGTCGAACGTGACCGCGCTTGAGATCGTGCTGCTGATTGTGTTCTCCGTGGTGCTGGTCTTCGCCATGCTGTGGCTGACCCGCGTCGTGCCACAGGCGCTGCGATTCCCGCGCGAGGACGTCGTGGCCGTGCAGATGTGTGGCACACAGAAATCTCTTGCGACCGGCTTGCCGATGGCTACCGTCATCTTCGGCGGTGCCCAACTCGGCGTGTTGATCATCCCGCTGATGATCTATCACATGGCACAGTTGATGATCTGTTCCGCTTACGTCTCCAGAAAGAGTTTCACGTGAAACATTACGTCCGCATCCACTACAACGTCCCCGAACTTGGCGGCGAGCTGCTGAATATCGCTGAGCTGGAGGAGGTGTCGTCGCAAAGCTGCACCATGCTCCGCATGATCGAACTCGACCCCGCCGAGACCATCACCGGCATCTACGTCGACGGACGCGTCATCGGGCAGGCCAACCAACCCATGGGCACCGTGCCACACCCGCGCACCTACGACGCGATGGAAGGCATCACCGCCCGCCACCTCACCGCCGACGAATTCGAAGGCCTCTGGAGCGAAGCCCGAGCGAAGTTCCCGCACTAGCTTTATTCTTCGCCTATGGGTAGCTTTTTCGACACCATAGGCCCCTTGCTGCCTGGCCCGCTCCAGATCATCGCGTTCTATGGCCAGATTTTCCTCCCGATCCTGGTGCTGTTTTTCATCGCCCGGATGATCTTCCCGGGCCGCGCACCCATCGGATTCCGCCGCGACCTTATCGACGGCGTCATCCGCACCATCCACATCACCCCGCACATCCCGGGTGTGGACTCGACCGTCAGATACATGTCCGTTGCGACGATCGAGGCCACCACGCCCAATGGGGTAGTGAAGTACAAGGACATCCCCGCCAGTCCCGGTGCCCTCCCCAGCGCGGTTCGTCGGCAGATTTTCAAGCGCCCCCTAAGCCAGCGCTCGCATCGGATCGACGTCGGCGACACGCTCAAAGCCCGCGAGATCCGCCGCCAGATCCAGAGTGGCGGCTACGACTTCACCCTGCCGCAGCCGGTCCGCGTGAAACTCGTCCCGCCGAAGAAGGAAGGCAAGCGCCTCTGGTACCGCGTGGTGAATTAGTTGGTGCGTCCCCACTTGTCCGCAATGTGGAGTTGCGGATGCTTGACGACGACCCCACGCGCCCGAATTCGTTGGGCCTCCCCAACGATTGGCGCGGCCGGGATTGTCCGCAATGCGGAGTTGTTCCGTTCGGTTTTAGTGCGTTTTATAGCGCACATAGAAAACATTGTTTGTGCAGGTCACAGCCGTGTCGTGGCGGGTTGTATGCTTTGCTTTATCGAACATACATACGGCCTTAAGGGGGACCACAATGACAACGGCAGTGGAGGAGAAGTGCACTGAACCTAGTGCGTTTGCGGAGTTGCTTACGGATGCAATCGAGCAGTCGCACAGAAGCATGACGCGTTGTAAGGCGGAGCTGTTGTCGTCGATACGCGCGTTTGAGGAGGGCGGTTTCGCACCGCAGATGGGGGCACGGACCACGGCGCAGTTTCTGACGCGTCGCCTGGGGATCTCGATCTCCACAGCGCACGAATATGTCCACGTCGGCTGCCGCCTCGGCGAGTTTCTGTACCTTCAGCAGCAGTTCTCTGCGGGCAAGATCAGCTACTCGGTGGTTCGCTTGCTGCTTCGCTACCTAACCCCGGCGGTAGAGCGCCAACTTGTCGACATGGCCCTGGAACTCGGCTACCACGAACTCGAAATCGCACTCAGTGGATACGACAAACCAGGGAATGGTGATAGCGAGAAACCGGACCACTACCTGCGCGTACACACCCGCGATAACGGCGAGATTGCCCTCCACGGGGTGCTCAACGCCTCGGATGGCGCCGCGTTCATCGCCGCGCTGAAACTCGGGGAGATCGCCTACTACGAGATGGAGGAAATGCTCGAGGATGCATTGCGCCACGAAGACGGTCGGGTCGCCGAGCTCTCCATCAGGGACATGCTGCAGAAGGCCGACGCCGTCGAACCCGCAAAGAAGGCACGCAAGACCGCCTCGGGCTATGGCATGCCGATCGGCCGAATGCTGCTGCAGGCCTTCATGGGCATGGTGCACATGACGCGGAGCCAGCCCAAAAGCGCGCTGACAACGCCAGGCGCACACGTCAACGTTCTGGTGACTAAGGACGGCCGCGCCTACATGCCCAACAACGTCGGCGCACGCTCCGAGGCACTGGTTGGATTGATCGCGAACGCTGACCTGCGCGTTTCTACTGTCGACGACGACGGCCTGATCATCAACACCGGCCGCTCTTCCCGCTTCGCGACGCCGGGACAGGTCAACGCCCTGCTCACGATGTGGGGCGGGCAATGTGCCGCTCCCGGTTGCACGCACTCCCGCTTCATCGAAATCCACCACATCAAGGAATGGTCCGAGGGCGGTATGACCGATCTAGAAAACCTGCTGCCACTCTGTTCCGCCTGCCACTCCTTGGTTACCGATGGCTACCTCGAAACCGTCAAGGACGGCAGCGACGTGCACTTCATCTACCAAGACGGTACCCGCTACGTCTCGGAGAACTATTCACTCCCACGCCGCCGCGACAACGCCGAAACCTGGGCAGAAAGCGGGGGCGGATTCGATGACTAAGCGCAACCAAAGCAGAGAAAAACTCCCCTCCGCGCGGGAGAGGAGTCAAGCGTTAAAGCCGAGAAGACTTAGAACGGGAGCTGGACACCCGGGATGACGCCTGCGTAAGCAGCGCCACCGAGGACAGCGAGAACCAGAGCAGCGATGCCAGTGCCGAGAAGAATCTCGAACGTGGTGCCGACCTTGTAACCGTTATTGGCGTCGTTCTTAAACGAGCTCTTCAGCGGTCCATTGGCAGCATCCGTGAACTTATGCGTCTTGTTTTCCTGATCGCGCTGGTACATGCTGCGAACCGAGGAGGTCAGACCCTCGTTGTTCGTCAAGCCCTTCTCGTTTGCTCCCTCGACAAAGCCAGCACCAAAAAAGTATTCGCCAAGCTCTTTGTCCGAAACTGCCGAGGATCCACCAGGCTTATTCAGGCCGCGGAGGTAGACGACATCATCAGCAGCGTGAGCCGGGACAGTGGCGAGGGACAGGGCGGTGGTTGCTGCCAGGACAGCTGCGGCGGTGCGCTTCATGGGAAACTCCTGAAGTAGAGCGGATAAAAGTGAGCCAAGTAACTTGACAACCGCAATTAAAGCACAGCCAACAACCTGTGACCAAACGTAATTTAACCGTAACGTTATTGGCTTACCTGGCGATATAAGCGCTCTACACCACCAGATTCACCAGCAGCATGTACACGGCGGTGCCGGCGAAGATGGAGAGGTCGGCGCGGCGTCGCCAGGCGTGGAGCACGAACGTAATCACCAAAGCCGCGAGGGCGGACCAGAAGCGGCCGGGGTTTCCGGCTTCGCCGGCGATGGTGTACACGACCAGGACGGTCATCACGCCGACGGGCATGAGGACGGCAAGGAAGTCGATGAACGGGCTGCCCTTGAGGTACCGCGTGAGCGCGAACGGCAGGGCGCGCAGCAGGAACGTCACGATGCCGGCCGGGATGATCACGGCGGCCGCCATGCCGAGGGTGACGCCGTCGGGGAGTCCGAGGGTGCTCATTTATTTCACCTGCCAGGTGAGGAGGTCGTCGATACGCGGTGCCCAGAACCGCAGCAACAGCACGCCGAAGTAGGCGAGGAGGCCGATGATGATCATCTGGTCGGGGAAGATGAACGCCGCGACCACGGCCAGCGCGCCGGCGATGAGTGGGGCGGAGAGGTCCTTGCTGCTTTGGAATGCCTCGTAGGCGAGGACGGCGAACAGGGCGGTGAGAGCGAATTCGAAGCCTTCGATGTCCTCTGGGATGAGGTTGCCCACGAGCGCGCCGATGATGCCCGGCAGGATCCACGATGCGTTGATCAGCATCGCGCTGGTCATCAAGCGGGCATGAGTCAGGCGCGTGCCATTAGCGACGAGCGTGGACGTCAGGGCGTAGAGCTCATCGGTCACGCCGTAGGTGAGGTACAGGCGCGGCAGGCCCGGGCGCGCGACGTCGCGGGGGAAGGTGAGGCCGTAGAAGATGTGGCGGAAGTTCACCATGAACGCGGTCAGCGCGGAGGAGAAGATGCCAAACCCGCTGGTCACCATGCTGATGGCGAGGAATTCCATCGAGCCGGAATAGATAATGACGGAGAAGATCGGAGCCCACCACCATGCGAAACCGGCTTGCGTAACCAGCAACCCGAACGCCAGCCCGAGCGGCACCAAACCGAGGCAGACGAGCCATGAGTCCTTCAGGCCGAGGCGGATCTGCCGCTTTGTTTCACGTGAAACACCCAATTAGTTGTCCTCCAGATTCGCCGGGAAGGTGGCGAACAGAGGCAAGGGCATTGCTTGGCGACGCATCACGTCCCCCCACAAATCCGCACCCGCCGGAGCGATCACGTCGGAGGGCAGTGCGGGGGCGACAAACCAGTCGCCGCGGAGGATCTCGTCGTCGAGTTGGCCCGGCTCCCACTCGGCGTAGCCGGCGAAGATGCGGACGCCGTCGATGTCGGCGGAGACAAGCTCCGGTTCAACGTTGAGGTTGAGCAGCACGAGGCGGTTGGCCATGCGCTGGAAGTAAGGGTTGGCGTCGATGTCCACGCCGGGGGAGGTGACGCCGAGGCAGACTGCGGCCTCGGGGCGGACGGGACCGCCAATGTGCACGGCCTGGGGCTTGGCAGCGAGGTCGGCCCACGCGGGGATCACGTTGGCAAGCGCTGTTTCGCTGCGTCGGTTCAACACGACGCCGAGGGTGCGATCCGCGCTCTGCTCGATGATGAGCACCACGGTGCGGGCGAACTCGGGGGAGTACATGCCGGGTGCGGCGACGAGCAGCATGCCGGGTTCGGGGTCAGTGCGCTCGAGGGCGTTGAAGAGGCGATCGGCGTAGAAGTACTCAGGCATTCTCGTTCTCCCACCAGGTTTTGAGTTCGGCGACGGCCTCGTCGTGGTCGAGCTCGCCACGCTCGAGGCGCAGTTCCTTCAGATACTTCCACGCCTTGCCAACCTCCGGGCCCGGTTTGAGGCCGAGGATCTCCATGATCTCGTTGCCGTCGAGGTCCGGGCGCACGCGAGCGAGGTCCTCCTTGGCGGCGATGTCGGCGATGCGCTCCTCCAGGTGGTCGTAGGTGCGCTGGAGGCGCGCGGCCTTCCTGGGGTTGCGGGTGGTGCAGTCGGCCCGAACGAGTTTGTGAAGCTTAGGCAGCAATTCGCCGGCGTCGGTGACGTAACGGCGCACGGCAGAATCGGTCCACTGCCCCTCGCCGAAGCCGTGGAAACGCATGTGCAAGAACACGAGCTGGCCCACGTCGGAAATGACGTGCTTCGGGTACTTCAGGGCCTTGAGGCGCTTGCGGGTCATCTTCGCGCCGACCACTTCGTGGTGGTAGAAGGTCACGCCGCCGCCTTCCTTCGGCGCGCGAGTGGCGGGTTTGCCGATGTCGTGCATGAGCGCCGCCCAGCGCAGCTTCAGGTCAGGGCCTTCGTCCGAGTCTTCAAGTTCGGTGGCCTGGCGCAGCACGGTCAGGGAGTGGCGGTAGACGTCCTTGTGCTGCATGTGCTCGTCGGTCTCGAGTTGCAGGGCGGGGATCTCGGGCAGGATGTACTCGGCAACACCGGTGGCCACGAGCAGGTCAATGCCCTCCCAGGGACGTGCGCCAAGCATGAGTTTGTCTAGCTCGGCCTGGACGCGCTCGGCGGTGATGCGCTCGATCTCGCTTGCCATGTCGCGCATCGCATCGAAGACGCGGTCGGCCACCGTAAAGCCCAGTTGGGAGACGAAGCGGGCGGCGCGCAGCATGCGCAGCGGGTCGTCGCGGAACGACACTTCCGGCTCCTGCGGGGTGTCCAGCACGCCCACGACCAGGTCAGACAGGCCGTTGACGGGGTCGTGGAAGGTGGGGGCGAGGTGGTCGTCGACAAGCGAGAGCTCGATGGCCATCGCGTTGCAGGCGAAGTCGCGGCGCACGAGGTCGCCTTCGAGGGTGTCGCCGAAGGTGACTTCGGGGTTGCGGGTGACGCCGTCGTAAAGATCGGAGCGGAACGTCGTAATTTCCACGGTTTCGCCGTGCCGGATCGCGGAGACGGTGCCGAACTCGATGCCGGTGTCCCACACTTTCTCGCCCCACTCCGCGAGAATTTCCTGGATAACCGCAGGTCGGGCGGAGGTAGTGAAGTCCAAATCGTGCACCCCGCGGCCCAGCATGGCGTCGCGGACGGAACCGCCGACAATATATAAGGACTCGCCGCGCTCGGCGAAGAGTCGGGCAAGCGGCTCCAGCAGGGCAGATTGCTTCTCGACGACCCCCTGCGCTCGGGCCATCAACGCGGCGGGGGCAAGTGGGTCGTTCGGATCGGGCATGTCGAAAAGCTTTGTCACCTTGGACACGATACCCGCCACCCCCGCGCGTGGAGTACCACAACCGGCCTGAAGCCGGATAGCATGGCACGAATGAGTGACAACACGCGGCCTGTACCGGGTCCCCCCAGCGGTAAGGGGGGATCCGGCGGGCGGCGTCGTCCGCGGAAGCGCCGCGGCGGCCAGAATAAAAACCAGCAGGGCCAAGACAAGAACCAATCAGAAGACGGCGACAAGCCGAAGAAGAAGCAACACCGTCGCCGTAACCCGAACAACCGCCGGAGGGGCGGGCGCGGGAATCAGCGGAACCGAAACCGGAACCAGCATCGCCGTCATTCGCAGTACAACCGCCAGCACGATTCTTCGATGGAGGTGCGCGACGAGACCTCAGCCGGTGGTCTGGTGGTCTCCGGTATGGCGGAGGCTGTCGGCCCGGACGGCAAGGTAGACATGAGCCGCATCTACGTCGCGCTGATTGGCCGGCTGGATCGCCGTGGGCGGTTGTTGTGGTCGATGCCGAAGGGCCACGTCGAGGATGGCGAGCACCAGTGGCGCACCGCAGAGCGTGAGGTCTGGGAGGAGACCGGTATTACCGGCGAGGCCTTCGACACCCTGGGCACCATTGATTACTGGTTTGTGTCCGACGGAGTGCGGATCCACAAGACGGTGCACCACAACCTGCTGCGGTTTGTGGACGGCGTGTTTAACGACGAAGACCCGGAGGTCACCGAAGTGGCCTGGGTGCCCATGAGCGAGTTGATGGAGCACCTTGCGTATGCCGACGAGCGCAAACTGGCGCGTATCGCGTTTGACCGGATGCCTGAGCTGGCGCGGAAGGAAGTCGCCGCCGGAAGGTCTACCCCGCGATGATTCGGCCGATTTCCCGTCTAGCTGCGGCCGCGGTTGCGGTGGCGCTGGCGGTCCCGTCAGCGACCCCGGCTCGCGCGGTGCCTGCGGTGCCGGTGAGCCCGAAGAACCCTGAGGTTGCGGAGCAGTGGGTCAACCCGGCGGTGCGCCCGGGTGAGGGCCAGCTCGCGCGCGTGTCGCTTATCGACGCCCCCGCGGTCGTCTCCGCGCACGATCCGTTTCACGTGAAACTTCGCGTGACCAATCAGACCGACACAACCCTCGAGGGCCTCAAAGTGCTCACGCGTCGCGCCGCGCCGGTGGGCTCCGTCTCCGAGCAGCGCGTGGCCGCCGTCGCCGGGGTGGGGGAGTACAGCGTTGTGGGCGACGAGGTGGTCGTGGATACCCGGCTGCGCCCCGGCGAAAGCGCCGAGCTGTCGCTGCAGATGACCGCGCCCGGCGGCATCGGCGCGTACCCGATGATGCTGCAACTTATCGACGACACCAGCGCCACCCTGGACACCGACCGCTTCCACTTGGCCGTGCGCGGGTCGGCCGACGACGTCGAACCGGGCGGGCTGACCGCCCTGTACCCGGTCTCCGCTCCGGTGAATATCGTGCCGGGAGAGACCGGCGAGGCCCCCGAGGACCCGCCGCTGGTGCTGCAGAGCGACGCACTGGCGGAACAACTCGCACCCGGCGGGCGCTTGGACACCCTGGTGGAGCAGTACCGCAAGGCGGTGGAAACCCCTGAGGTTGGCTACGCCACCTGCATGGCGCTCGACCCGGCGCTGGTGGACACAGTGGACCGCATGACCGGCGGCTACACCGTCAGTGATTCGCGCCCCGCCGTGGTGGAGGAACCGAAGCGTCTGCGCGACAGCTGGGGTTCGAACGACGACACGCACCGCACCCCAGGTTCCGGGGCCGAGGACGCGAAGGCGTGGCTGGACAAAGTGCGCGAGATCGCCGCGACCGGCTGCACCGTGGCGCTGCCGTGGGCGAACGCGGACCTCAACGCAGTGGCGCGTACGGGTGATCCGTGGCTGATGCGCGAGGCCGTCGAGCGCGGACCGTTTGTGCTGCAGCGGGTGCTGGGCACGGAAGGCACGATCAATACGGTGGTCGCCGGCACCGGCTACATCGAGCCGGGCGCCGGGCCAGCACTTGGCTGGGCGGACCACACCCGCTCCACGGTGTTCGACGGCGGGATGCACGCCGCGTGGGAGGCGGCCCAAGCTGACAGCGCGCCCGACGCCGAAGCCAACTCCCACCAGAGCGCGCTCGAACGCGCGGAGCTCGCAGACTTCTCGGGCGCGGCGGCGCCGGTGCCGGAGGTGCCGGTGCAGGTGCTCGTCGCAAAGCCTGCGGATGCGCAACGTTTCACGTGGAACACTGCCGGCGTGATGGAGGTCGGGTACCAGGATTCGCTGGCCGCGGTGCTAGCGGCGACGGGGGAGCACCCGGACACGCCGGGGTATTCCAACCCGGGCCTGCGTTTCGACTACACCCGGGATTCCAATACCGCGCGCGATGTGAACGCCGCAGCAGCGATGCGGCTTGCCGCCCAGAGCGCCACCACGGGTGAGGGCGACGCACCGACCCAACCCGTGATGATCAACCCGCCGGCAACGTGGGACGCGAAAACCGCCGCGGTGCTCCTGGGCACGGTCGCGGGCCTGATCGCCGACGGAACCTCCCGCCCGATCTCGTTCGGCGACTACCTCGCCGCCCCGCCGGAGGTCCCACCCGCCGACACCACGGCCACATTCTCGGACCCCGCCGCCTTCACCGACGCGGAAATCCTGCAGGTCACGCAACAAAACAGCTTCATCAACGACATCACCGCGCTCATGGCAAACGACCCCGCCATCGCGCTGACCCGCTACGGCTTCACCCTGCCACTGCGCCGCGACATGCTCGTCGCGCTCAGCACCAACAGACGCAGGGCACTTTCGCTTTACGACGACGCCGTGCGCGCCACCGGCGACCGCCTCGCCGCCAGCCGGGCAACGCTGAACGATCTGCGCGATTCCGTGACGTTGATCCCGCCGGGGAACGTGTACACCAGGGCGTCGTCGTCAAGCCCACTGCTCATCGTCGCCCAAAACGGAATGCCGCTGCCGGTGCAAACCCAGATCCGCTACTGGGGGCCCGACGGCGCGAAACTGAACGTGCCGGGGACGCTGAAGATCCCCGCACGCGGCTCCGTCACCGTCCAGATGACCGCCGACCTGCCCGACAACAACCGCGGCACCGACCTGCAGCTTTACCTCGCGGGTGCCTCGGCCCAACCGATCTCGCGCCCGGTGGACATCTCCGTGCGCACCGCCGGGCTCCAACTCGGCGGGTGGGCGCTCGCCGGCGCGCTGATCGCCGCGATGCTAGCGCTCCTGCTCATCACCCGCAGGAAAGCACCGCCGAACAGGCGCCCAACCAAACGCCCACCACCCAGCAACCCACGTGAACGGAGACAGCCGTGACAGCACAGGACAACAGCCAGCCCGAGGCTGGCCTGCGCCGCCGCATCGTCGCCCCGGCACCCCCGGCGCCAGTACCGGCCCCGCGCGAGCCGAAGCCGCCCACCCCGGCGGCAACCGGCCTGCCGGACAAGTCCCTGCTGACCACCAGCCCCAAGGGCGAGACCATCGCCCCGCCGCCGACGGCTGACGACGCCGCCGCTGTCGCCACAGCCGCGACAAGCGTTGCGGTCGCCGAGCCCACCGAGCCTGCCGAGGACACCGAACCGAGCGACGGCGAAAAAGTCGTCCGCGCCACCGGCTCGATGGCAATTGCCACGCTGATCTCGCGCATCACCGGCTTCATCCGCACCGTGCTCATCGGTGCGGCGCTCGGCGAGGTTGTCGCCTCCGCGTTCAACACCGCCAACACGCTGCCGAACCTGATCACCGAGATCGTGCTCGGATCGGTGCTCACCGCACTGGTCGTGCCGGTGCTGGTCCGCGCGGAGAAAGAGGACGCCGACCACGGTGCCGCCTTTATCCGTCGCCTGTTCACGCTCACGCTGACGCTGATGACGGTGGTCACGCTGCTCGCCGTCGTCGGTGCGCCGTGGCTGACCGAGATGATGCTGGACGAGGACTCCACAGGCAACCTCGTCCAAACCACATCCTTTGCCTACCTGCTGCTGCCGCAGATCTTCTTCTACGGCATGTTCTCCCTGTTCATGGCCATCCTGAACACGAAGGAACACTTCCGGCCGGGCGCGTGGGCGCCGGTGGCGAACAACGTCGTCTCCATCGCGGTGCTGGTGGCGTATATGGCGTTGCCGGGGACGTTGAATCCGGCAGCGCCGTCGTCGATAAGCAATCCGCACGTCCTGCTGCTTGGCCTGGGCACCACCGCGGGCGTGGTGGTGCAGTGCCTGATCATGCTGCCCGCGCTGCGGAAACTGGGCATCGACCTGCGGCCGCTGTGGGGTATCGACGAGCGCCTCAAGCAGTTCGGCGGCATGGCCCTGGCGATCATCACCTATGTGGCGATCAGCCAGTTCGGCTACGTCATCACCACCCGCATCGCGTTCGCGGCGGACCCGGCGGCACAGTTCATCTACCAACAGCACTGGATGCTGCTGCAGATGCCGTACGGCATCATCGGCGTGACGCTGCTGACGGCGATCATGCCGCGCCTGTCGCGCAACGCCGCCGACGGCGACGACAAGGCTGTCGTGCACGACCTGACCATGGGCACCAAACTGACGTTTATCGCCCTGCTGCCGATCATCGTGTTCATGACGGCGCTCGGCCCCGACATCGCCAGCGCCCTGTTCGCCTACGGCTCATTTAGCGACGAAGCCGCCTACACCCTCGGCCTAACCATCAGCGCCGCCGCGTTCACACTCATCCCGTACGCACTGGTCATGCTGCACCTGCGTGTGTTCTACGCGCGCGAGGAGGCCTGGACGCCAACGTTCATCATCGCCGGCATCACCGGCACCAAAATTGCGCTGTCCATGCTGGCGCCGACCATCGCGAGCGAGCCGGGCCACGTGGTCATCCTGCTGGGTGCCGCGAACGGGTTCGGCTTCGTGGCCGGCGCGATCATCGGTGCGCTGCTACTGCGCCGCAAGCTTGGCACCCTGCAGTTCCGTGAGGTGCTACGCACGTCCCTGTGGGCCATCGGTGCGTCCGCCGTCGGTGTTGCCGCGGTGTTCGGCGTGCGCTGGTTGCTTCGCGACGTCGCCGGCCTCCACCTCCCGGAAGCCCTTGGGCGCATGATCGGTGCGCCGTCGCTGGGATCGCTGATCGAGATCGCATTGCTCGGCGTGCTGTTCCTCATCGTCACCGGCGTCGTGCTGTCGCGCTCCGGCCTGCCTGAGGTGCAGAACCTGGGCTCCGCCGTGGGCCGCATCCCGGGCCTGGGCCGGTTCATCACCGCGGATGCCGACCGCGGCCTCGAAGTGGGCCAGGTCGACCCGCGCGAAATGTCCAACCAGTTCCTCGCCGCCGACACCTTCAACGCCTCCCCGGTACCGCCGCCGATGTCCGCCGGTGTCGTCCGCGGCCCGCGCCTCGTGCCCGGTGCGTCCGTGTCCGACGGCCGGTTCCGCCTCATCCGCGACCACGGCGCCACCTCCAGCGCCCGCTTCTGGCAGGCGCGCGAGATTGCCACTGGCCGCGACGTCGCGCTGACGTTCGTGGACACCACCGGTGCCGCCCCCATGGCGCCCGCCACCCCGCGCGAGGCCGCCCTGCAGGCCGCGGGCATCGCGCGCCGTACCCGCCAGCTGGTCAACATGCACCTGCCGGCGCTGCCGGACCACGTGGAGATCCTGTCGTTCCGCTCCGGCGCCGTCGTGGTGTCCGACTGGATCGAGGGCTCCTCGGTGAAGGCTGTTGCGGAGTCGGGCCAGACGCTGCACACGGAGGCCGTCGCCAATGCACTCGTGCCGCTGGCTGCTGCGCTGGCCACCGCGCACGAGGCCGGCGTGCCGCTGGGTCTGGACAACCGCCAGCAGTTGCGCATTGATACAGACGGCATCGTGCGCCTCGCATTCCCGGCCGTCCTGCCGGATGCGACAAAGCCGACCGACGCCGAGGCGTTCGCCGCCGCCCTGGAGTTGCTGACCTCCAACGTCACCTCCGACGACCTTGCCGAGATCACCGCACGCACGCGAGCGCTTGTCGACGCCGACGCCGTCGACCAAGCCGCCTTCCGCGAAATCGCCACCGCCCTGAAGGAAGCAGCCAACCTGCCGGGCTCGCGCCGCCACAGCGAGGAAGACGACACCCCGACCGACACCATCCCCGTCGTCGAGGTGCCCGAGTCCGTCGAGCCCGTGCCCGAGCACGTGGAGGACCCGGACGTCATCCACGGTGGCTTCGGCAGCGGCCGCACCAAGCCGTTGACAATCGCGCTGGTCACCCTGGTGGCCGTGGCTGCCGCAGTGGCGATCGGTGTGCTGACGACCTACCTGGTGGACATCGTCTCCGGGGAGGAAGAAGAGGAAGCCGTCGCGACATCCTCCGTGGCGCCCGCCCCACGCGTACCCGTGCTCATCGCACCGCTGGAGGCTGTTGCTGACTCTGCTGACTCTGCTGGCTCTTCCGGCTCTGATGCTCACGCCGCCGTTGACGGTGATCGGGCCACGAAGTGGGAGGTCGGAGGGGATCTCGTCGTCAAGCAAAGCAACGGTCAGCCGTTCGACCTCGAGCAAGTGCTTATCGACGCCTCCGGCGCAACCGGCGCAACCTTCACCATCTCCGGCGTGCCCGCGGGTGGTCAAGCGCCTGTGGTGCTGTCGGAGGGCACGGTGCGCACCGGCCAGATCAGTGCCGATGTGGACTACACCGGCGCGCTGACCGAGGTCATCATCTCCTTCACCCCGGCGGAACAGAAACCGCTCGAAATTTCGGAAGTTTCGTTGGCAGGGCATGTGGATGTCCAATAGATTGTGCAATTGACCCCTTCCCTTCGGGGCGGGGGTCGTGCACACTGGGGGTCAACACTTTTCTGGGGGGAATCATGGATTACCGCAATGACCGGGCTCTAGTCGCCCAATACCTCGACGGGGACCGACGAGCGTTCAGGCAGATCGTCAAACGCCACCACAAAGCCATGTACTACGTGGCCCGCAACTACACGCGCAACGACCAAGACGCGCAGGACATCGTCCAGGACGCGTTCTTCAAGGCGGCACGCAGCCTGCACACCTACCGCGGGGAAGCGAAGCTATCCACGTGGCTGCACCGCATGACCATCAACGCCGCCATCGACCACCAACGCAAGTTCACGCGCGCGGGCGCACAGGCAAGTCTTGACGACGACGCCGTGGCCGTCAGCAGCGACATGAACAAATACCTCGCCTACAACCCCATGGAGGCCATGGAACGCACCATCGCGATGCGCCAGGCGCTCAACGTGTTGCCGTCGGGGCAGCGTAAGGCACTGTGGCTGATCGATGTCGCAGGCATGTCCGTCGAGCACGCCGCCCACGAATTAGGCGTGAAACCGGGCACCGTGAAGTCCCGGAGATACCGTGCCCGGGAGGCAGTAGCTGCAGCAATCGGGGAGAGGTTAACAAGCAGCTAGACTCACCGATATGAACTTCTCCGGATTCAATTTCGTTACCCCGCAGACCGACGAAAGCGGCGATTCCGCAACGGAACCCGCCACCGCCCGCACCGATGTAGACACCATCCACGATGTGATCATCATCGGCTCCGGACCGGCCGGCTACACCGCCGCGCTCTACGCCGCTCGCGCCGAGCTCAAGCCCCTCGTATTCGAGGGTTACGAGTTCGGCGGCGAACTCATGAACACCACCGACGTGGAGAACTTCCCCGGCTTCCCCGAGGGCGTGCTCGGCCCAGACCTGATGGGCAACATGCGCGAGCAGGCCGATAAGTTTGGTGCAGACCTGCGCCCTGAACTGGTAGACCGCGTGGACTTCTCCGGCGAGATTAAGAAAGTGTTCGTGGACGACGAGGAGTTCCACGCCCGCGCCGTCATCCTTGCCACCGGTGCAGCCCCACGCCACCTGGGCATCCCGGGCGAGGCCGAACTGACCGGCCGTGGCGTGTCCACCTGCGCCACCTGCGACGGTTTCTTCTTCAAAGACCAGCACATCGCCGTCGTCGGTGGTGGCGACTCCGCAATGGAGGAAGCAACCTTCCTGACCAAGTTTGGCTACAAGGTCACCCTGATCCACCGTTCGGAGAACTTCCGTGCCTCCGCCATCATGCTGGAGCGCGCGCGACAGAACGAGAAGATCGAGTTTGTCACCAACACCGTCGTCGAATCAGTCGTTGAGGCAGACGGCAAGGTTGGCGGACTGAACGTACGCAACGTGGAAACCGGCGAAGAGTCCGTCCTGGATGCCACCGCGTTGTTCGTTGCTATCGGCCACGACCCGCGCTCCGGGTTCCTCGAGGGCCAGGTTGCTGTAGACGAGGGCGGTTACGTTTCGGTGGAGGATCCGTCGACACGCACCAGCGTCGCCGGCGTGTTCGCCTGCGGTGACCTGGTGGACAAGACATACCGTCAGGCCATCACGGCGGCTGGTTCGGGCTGCCGTGCCGCGTTGGACGCACAGCACTATCTCGCGGAGCTGTAAACTAACGGCCATGAGCGCACCAGTAGATGTCACCCAGGCCACCTTCAAGAGCGAGGTCATCGAGTCCGACACCCCGGTTCTCGTGGACTTCTGGGCAGAGTGGTGCGGCCCGTGCCGCAAACTCTCCCCGTTGCTCGATGAGATCGCGTCGGAGATGGCAGGCCAGGTTAAGGTAGCCAAGGTCAACGTGGACAACGAGCGCACCCTGGGCGCAATGTTCCAGGTCATGTCCATTCCGACCGTGCTGCTGTTCAAGGACGGCAAGCGCGTCGACGAGTTTGTGGGTCTGCGTCCGAAGTCGGAGATCGTCGCTAAGATCCAGGCGCAGCTCGACGCGTAAGCTGTTGTAGTTGGTTTTGTTTTTTCGACCGGGAAAGTTAGGTGCTTAGTGCAAGACTTGCTGCACGTTGGCGACTCCAGCTCGCGGGTTGCCGAGGTTCGGTTGTCGCTGGCCCGCCTCGGTCTCCTCGACGGATACGAAGGCGAAATCGATAGCACGCGTCGCTTCACCGAAAGCGAGATGCTTTTCGACGACACCCTCGCCGAAGCCCTCAAAGCCTTCCAACAATCTCGCGGCATTTTGCCGTCTGGCTCCATCGACGACCTGACGCTCCGCGAGCTGCGCGAAGCCTCCTACACGTTGGGCGCACGCGTGCTGAGCTACCAGCCGGGCCAAGAAATGGTCGGCGACGACGTGGGCCAGCTGCAGACACAGCTTCACGAGCTCGGCTTCTACGCCAACCGCATCGACGGCCGCTTCGGCCCCGCGACCTACGAAGCGTTGATGAACTACCAGTTGAACTCCGGTTTGGAAGACGACGGTGTGTGCGGCCCCGACACGTTGCATGCATTGTCCCTGCTTGGCCGCCGCATCACCGGAGGTTCCGCCCAGGCGATCCGTGAGCGCGAAACCGTCCGCCAGGCCGGCCCGAACCTCGCCGGTAAGCGCGTGGTCATCGACCCTGACCTCGGTGGTTCCGACAAGGGCCTGGTTGTGGAGGGCCCGTATGGTCCCATCACGGAGGAGGAGATCCTCTGGGACCTCGCCCAGCGCATCGAGGGCCGCATGGTCGCCACCGGCATGGAAACCATCCTGTCCCGCCCGCGCGGCGACAACCCATCCAACAAGCACCGCGCCGACCTGGCCAACGGCTTCAACGCCGACCTGCTGATCTCACTGCGTCTGGATTCCTACCCAAACGAGAAGGCCAACGGCGTTGCCACCTTCTACTTCGGCTCCGAGCACGGCAGCTCCTCGATGACCGGCGAAACCCTGTCCGGTTACATCCAGCGCGAGATCGCTGCCCGCACTGACCTGCAGAATTGCCGCAACCACGCCCGCACCTGGGAGATGCTGCGGATGACCCGCATGCCGTCGGTGGAGCTCGTGGCCGGCTACCTCACCAACCCAGGCGACCTGGCCGTACTTACCGACCCCGCCCAGCGCGACGCCATCGCCGAAGCCGTCGTCGTCGCCGTGAAGCGCCTCTACCTGCTGGACCACGACACCCGCCCGACCGGCACCTACTCCTTCAAGGAGCTCCTGCGCGAAGAGCAGGCCTAGCCGCCGGTTGTTGGGCGCCGCCGCGGCCCTCTTTTACCCAAATAGTTCCCGGCCTGGGAACTATTTCGGCATTCCGGGCCCAAATAGTTCACTTCGCCCAGGTCGCGCCGTCGCAGGCCGAAAATAGTTCCCGGGCCTAACGCGATCTGCCGATTTCCGTGGAACTTTTTTGGTGAGGGGAGCGGCAACGGCCTCGATCGCAACCTCTATCGCGGCAGCGGGCGCCCGTCGCCCGGCACCCAATCACTGACATATTGCGGCAGAATCTGTCAGCCGCCGGTAAACGTGCAGGTCAGAAACGACCCTGACAAAGTCCGGCAGAATTTGTCAGAATCGGCTGCCGGTGGCGGGCACGGCAGGCAGCGTGGCAGGCCGGCAGCGGGCATGCGGACACCGCGGGCGCACAGGCGACCCAAACCAGCCGCCTAAAACCCCTAGTCGGTGCCTTGGATGAGGCTCATGATGCGCTCGAAGTCGTCCTTATCACCGAACTCGACGACGATCTTGCCCTTGCGCTTGCCCATGGTGACGGAGACTTTGGTGTCCCAGATGTCGGCAAGCGAGTCGGCGGCCTGGGTGAGGTACTCCGGCTGGGGGACAGGCTGGCGCTTCGGCTTGTCCGGCACCTTGCCGCCAGCGTTGATCATGGAGACGGCCTCTTCGGTGGCGCGCACGGACAGGCCCTCGGCGACGATGCGATCGGCGAGTTGGGCCTGGGCGTCGGTGGTGTCGTCGCCAAGTTTGATGCCCAAAAGCGCGCGGGCGTGGCCGGCGGACAGCACACCGGCGGCGACGCGGCGCTGCACCGGAACCGGCAGCTTGAGCAGGCGGATCGCGTTGGTGATCACGGGGCGGGAGCGGCCGAGCCGGTCGGCGAGTTGTTCTTGGGTGACGCCGAACTCGTCGAGAAGTTGCTGGTAGGCGGCAGCTTCTTCGAGGGGATTCAACTGCACGCGGTGGATGTTTTCCAGCAGTGCGTCGCGGAGCATGTCCTCGTCGGAGGTTTCGCGCACGATCGCCGGGATGTGCTTGAGGCCTGCCTTGGACGAGGCGCGCCAACGGCGCTCGCCCATGATGAGTTCAAAGCCTTCGGGGGTGTCGCGGACGACGATGGGTTGGAGGAGGCCGAACTCGCGGATGGAGTGGACCAGTTCGGCGAGCTCATCCTCGTCGAAGACCTGGCGTGGCTGCTTCGGGTTGGGGATGATCTGGCCGATCGGGATTTCCTGGTATCGGGCGCCCACCGGCACCGGCTGCATGACGTTGTCCTGCTTCGCAGTAACGGTCGGCGCGCCCTTCACAGCCCGCGGCGCCCCCTTAGGCGCTCCCTTCTTCGCAGCACCAGAACCAGCACCAGAGTCCTTGTCCTGCTTGCCAAAGATCACGTCGGAGGCGTTGCCACCGATGCCGGGGGTTTTGCCGTTCTTGTCAATGTCTGCGGGTGCCGACGGGATCAGCGCTGCCAGTCCGCGGCCGAGGCCGCCTTTGCGTTCTGCCATGGTTTAGTCCTCCTCGGAAGTGCTGTCGAGTTGGGCGGAGACTTCCGGGCTCACGCCAATTGGGCCGGTGGTGGGGTGGGGTTGGTAGTCGCCGCGCAGCGCGAGTTCTTTGGCTGCGTCGAAGTAGGCGAGTGCGCCGCGGGAGCCGGGGTCGTAGTCGATGACGGTCTGGCCGTAGCCCGGCGCTTCGGAGACCTTCACGGAGCGGGGGATGACGTTGTTCAGCACGACTTGGCCGAATTGGCCACGGACCTCGTCGGCGACGTCGGCGGCGAGGCGGGTGCGGGCGTCGTACATGGTCAAAAGGATCGCGGAGATGTGCAGGTTGTGGTTGAGGTGTTCGCGGATCATGCCGATGTTGCCCAGCAGTTGCCCCACGCCTTCGAGTGCGTAGTACTCGCATTGGATGGGGATGAGTACTTCGTCGACGGCGGTCATCGCGTTGATGGTCAGCAGCCCGAGCGAGGGTGGGCAGTCGATGAATACGTAGTCGAAGCCGTGTTCTTGCATGAAACCGCGGCGGATGGCGTCGTGGAGCCGGTATTCGCGGCGCACCATGGACACCAGCTCGATTTCCGCGCCGGCGAGGTCGATGGTGGCTGGGATGCAGAACAGGTTCTCGTTGTCTGCGTGCGCCTGCACGGCATCGGCGGCGTCGGCCTCACCGATGAGCACCTCGTAGCTGGAGGTGGTGCCGGAGGTGTGCTCGGCGCCGAGCGCGGTGGAGGCGTTGCCCTGCGGATCCAGGTCGATCACCAGCACTTTCATGCCCTGGCGGCTCAGTGACGCCGCGAGGTTGACGCTGGTGGTGGTTTTGCCGACGCCGCCTTTTTGGTTGGCAACGGTGATCACGCGGGGTTGGTCGGGTCGCGGGAGCGTTTCGCTTCTCGACGACACCCTCGCCGCCCGCATCGCCTCCTCCATCAAAGGCGTGTCATCGTAGTGATCCACTTATTCCCCCTTCTTCTTGCGGGTGATGCGGATTAGGGTGGTTGGCTGTTCAAGCGTAGTCGCACCCACGGTGAGAATCTCGGGATCCTTACCGCCAGCCTTGGCGATGAGCTTGGCGTCGCGCTCCAGCTCCTCGGCGACGGATTCGCCCTTCATGGCGATCATGGCCCCACCGCCCTGCAGCAGCGGAAGCGACCAGCCGGCAAGTTTGCCCAAGGGTGCCACGGCGCGGGAGGTCACGGCGTCGAAGGATGCCTTCGGCTGCTCCTCGGCGCGGCCACGGATGACGGTGACGTTGTCCAGGCCGAGCTCCTCGGTGATCTCGCGCAGGTAGGTGGAGCGCTTCAGCAGCGGCTCGATGAGCGTGATCTTCAGGTCCGGCCGAGCGATCGCCAGCGGGATGCCGGGCAGGCCGGCGCCGGAGCCGATGTCAGCCACCTTCAGCCCCTCCTCGAACGCCTCTGAGATCACCGCGCAGTTCAGGATGTGGCGCTCCCACAGGCGCGCGACTTCCTTGGGGCCAATAAAACCACGCTCGGCGGCGGTGGTGGCCAACGACTGGTGGTAGGCCTCGGCTAATGCGAGGCGATCTCCGAAAACTTGGGCTGCGGCTGCAGGGGACGTATCCGACATGCACAACACTGTAGTCGGCTCCACGACACGGCCCCACACCATATATATGGGCATGAAAAATGCCCCGGGTGGGGCCGGGGCGTCGTCGATAAGCAAATGCTTACTTGCCTTGCTTGCGCTGCTTCTTCGTGCGGCGATCCACCTTGCGGGCACCCGGGGCAGGCGCGGTGGTGCGCTTCATCTCCACCTTGCGGGCCTCCTCGGCAGCCTCCTCGGCGTCCATCTTGTTGTTCAGGAAACGGGTCTGGAAGAAGGTCCACACGTTGTTGGTCAGCATGTAGAACAGCAGGCCGATGTGCCAGATGACACCGGTGGCCAGAATCATGATGGGGAAGAACCAGAGCATCATCTTGTTCATCATGCCCATCTGGGATTCCATCATCGCGGCCATCTCGCCCTGCGGCTTCGCGGTCTTGCCGGCAGCCTTGCGGGCGGCCTGGCGGTTGATCATGATGCGGGCGTTGAAGTGCGTAAACGCAGCACACAGCACGACCAGCGGGGCACAGACGGCGATGATGTTCGCACGCGTCAGGTCAGCGTTACCGAAGGCTGCGAACATCTCCTCCGGCATCGACATGTACGCCGACAGCGGCACACCGAGGAAGTCCGCGTCCAGGAAGGACTGCACGTCCGACGGCGGGAAGGCGTAGTTGGCGGTGTTGCGGTTCTGCTCAACCGTGAAACCAAGACCAACGCCGCCGCCGTCACCGGTGCGGTTGAAGGAACGCAGCACGTGCAGCAGGCCAATAAAAATCGGCATCTGCACCAGCGGCACGATGCAGGATGCCAGCGGGTTGGTACCCATCTCGCGGTAGAGCTTCTGCGTCTCCTCCGCGATCTTCTGCTGGTCGCCCTTGTACTTCTCGCGGATTTCCTGCATCCGCGGCTGCATCTCCTGCATCTTGCGGGTGGACCGCATCTGGTTCACCATCGGCTTCAGCAGCAGCAGACGCACCGTGCATGTCAGCAGCACGATGGCGAGGATCCAGGAAATACCTGAATCCTTCGGAAGGATGAAGCCGAGAACCTCGTGCCAGAACTTCAGCACCCAGGAAATCGGCCAATAAATGAAATTCAGCACGTTTCGGTGTTACTCCTCACTCAATTCGATGCTGCCCGGGACAGGGTCGTAGCCCCCCGGGTGCCAGGGTCCGCACTTGCAGATCCGGGCCGCCGCCAGCATCCCACCACGTAGAGCGCCGTGCCGAGACACAGCTTCGAGCCCATACGCGCTGCATACCGGCAGAAAACGACAGGTCCCGCCCATTTTAAGGGGTGAGAGGTATTTTTGGTAGCCGCGAATCAGCCCGACCAGCGCTTTGGCGGCCGGTCCGCGGGCGGCGGGGATTTCGCCGCCGGCGAAGTTGTAGTACGCCATCAGCGGTTCAGCGCTTTGGTGATGGCGCGTTCCATGTCGCGCGCGAGGTCATCACTGGTTGCGGTGGCTGATTTCGGCAGGGCGCGAATGACGACGTCGTAATTGCGCGGCAGCTTATCGACGACCCCACGTTGCACCACCACATGCCTCAACCTCCGCGACACCGCATGGCGGGTCACGGCGTTGCCGACCTGCTTAGACACCACAAGCCCGAAACGTGGGCCACCTGTGATGACCTCGTCCGGGCGTGGGTAGACATGGACCATTAATGTGCGAGACCCCGCGCGCACTCCCTGCTTCATCGCCGTTTTGAAGTCGGCGGATGAAGTGAGTTTGTGCGGGCGGGGTAGCACGATGGTTGCGTAAGACTACGCGGAAAGGTTCGCGCGGCCCTTCTTGCGGCGCGCGGAAACGATTGCGCGGCCGGCGCGGGTCTGCATACGAGCGCGGAAGCCGTGCTTGCGTGCGCGGCGACGGTTATTCGGCTGGAAAGTCCGCTTAGACACGGTGGACTCCTTGTGCGGTCATGAACGGCCGACGGCTCGTGAAAGCCTCCCGGGGTAGTAGCCGTTCCAAAGTTGAAACGAGTGCGTCGAGATTGCGGTTCGGCACCAGTGGATCGGTGCGCAGTCGCGTGCAGCGCCTTCGCCGGCTCGCCTTGGTAAGCGGCCCGGTGCCCGGCGGGGGCGGTGCTCTCGTGAAGCACGCCAGGGGTAACTGGCGTGAAGACGGGGATAAGACTACGCGAGATTTGCGGCCGCGGCCAAATCAACACTCCGGGTTTCTCATCTGGCCCGAACGGGTGCCCCCGTAATTACAAGCTTGTGTTTTTTCGCAGGTCGGGAAACTAATCGCCGAAGTTTCCTGCGGAGCAGCTGTGAGTATGGGGACACATGTTCGACAACAGAAGTTGTCCACAGTTTGGTGAATGACAAAACGTTAGACACTGCGAGGTCGGGCGGGGTAACAATGTTTCAACACCACAATCACACAGGCTGTTCATGCACAGCCCTGTGGATAACTGTGAAGTAATGGTTGAGACTTTCCCGGTTCGGCGGTCATTTCCGCAGGGCAGGTCAGGTTTCTGTAATTCACACAGTTATCCACAGAGGAAAATGCACCTGTGGACAACTCCCGAATGCGAAGCTGTCCACACCTGTGGATAACATTGTGGATCGGCAGGTGAGAGCCAAGCCGATCATCCTCAGCGCTTGTGGATCAAGCGGTGAATTTGGAATTACAGGAAATTGACAGACTGGAGCGGACCTTGGCGGATCAACACCTCGAGGATCTTTGGCGTGGCATCGTCGACGAACTCCTCAGACTCTCCGAGCAACCCTCGTCCACGGTCCCCACACTCACCCCGCAGCAGCGCGCCTACCTGCGGCTCATGAAGCCAGTCGTGCTTGTCGACGGCTACGCCCTCCTCTCCGCACCACACCAAGCCGCCAAAAACGTGGTCGAAGACTCCCTTTCCCCGCACATCACAGCGCTGCTGACCTCCCACACCGGACTGCCCTACAACCTGGCCGTTTCCGTCGCCGCACCCGAGCCCGAGCCTGAACCACAACCCGAACCCGAACCGGTGCAGCCGCCCACGCCGCCGGTCCAGCAGCACTCCTGGGGCCAATCCCAAACCGTGGCGGGGGAGTACGAAGCAGAACAACCCGCCGCCGGCGAACAAATCCCAATGGGCCTCGACGAGCTGGCGCGGATGCATGCCGCTCAGGTTGAGGGGCGTCGTCGAGAAGCAGCTGCTCATCCCACCGTGGACCGCCGCATCCCGCGCGAAAAGCCAGCTCACGACCCCGACCGCGAAGCCAGCCTCAACCCGAAATACACCTTTGAAAACTTCGTCATCGGCTCCTCAAACCGCTTCGCCAACGGCGCCGCCGTCGCCGTCGCCGAAAACCCCGCCAAGGCCTACAACCCCCTCTTCATCTGGGGCGGCTCCGGCCTCGGCAAAACCCACCTGCTGCACGCCGCCGGCAACTACGCGCGCGTCCTACAGCCAGGGCTGCGTATTAAATATGTGTCGTCCGAGGAATTCACCAACGACTACATCAACTCCGTGCGCGACGACCGCCAAGAATCCTTCAAGCGGCGCTACCGCAACCTGGACATTTTGATGGTCGACGACATCCAATTCCTCGAAGGCAAGGAAGGCACCCAGGAAGAGTTCTTCCACACCTTCAACGCGCTACACCAGGCAAACAAGCAGATCATCCTGTCGTCCGACCGCCCGCCGAAGCAACTGACCACGCTGGAAGACCGTCTGCGTACGCGCTTCGAAGGTGGCCTGATCACCGACGTTCAGCCACCAGACCTAGAAACCCGCATCGCCATTCTGATGAAGAAGGCTGCCGCCGACGGCACCCAAGTCGACCACGCCGTGCTCGAACTCATCGCTTCGCAGTTTGAGTCGTCGATCCGCGAACTCGAAGGCGCGTTAATCCGCGTCTCCGCCTACTCTTCGCTGATCAACGAGCCAATCACCATGGAAGTTGCTCAGGTAGCACTGCGCGACATTCTTCCCGACGAAGGCGACGTGAACATCAACGCCGCCACCATCAAAGAAGCCGCCGCGGAATACTTCGAAGTCACCATGGAGCAGCTCGTCGGCGCAGGTAAAACCCGTCAGGTGGCGCACGCCCGCCAGATCGCCATGTACCTCTGCCGCGAACTCACCGACCTGTCACTGCCCAAGATCGGCGACGAGTTCGGCGGCAAAGACCACACCACCGTCATGTACGCCGACCGCAAGATCCGCAAGGAAATGACAGAAAACCGTGGCACCTACGACGAGATCCAGGAGCTCACGCAACTGGTGAAGAACCGGGCCCGCGCGCGGTAGGCGGTTGAGTTAATAGGGGAGTCCACTCCGGTGGGCTCCCTTTTTTGTGGTTGTCGCGCCTCCCGCACGGCGTTTCCTGACAAACTTCACAAAATTTGTCAGGGTTCATTTCTGACCAGCAGCGATGCCGACGGCTGACAGATTCTGGCGGAATGTGTCAGCCAGGGAGCCTCAACAACACACCAAAACCACGCCAAACCCCACCCAACCTAGATCTATCCACAGACCTATCCACACCTGTGTAATTACACCGTTGTAATTAGGCGATTTTGGTCACAAAAGGCCGCTGACCGGCTGGGGAGCGAAATGTGGACAAACCGTGGATAGCTCGGGACAAAATGTGTAATTCCAAAAAGCACAGAAATCTATCCACAAGCAAGGGCAGTTATCCACAAGTTATCCACACCCTGAATCACAAGACGGATCGCCGAGATGACCGGCGCAGATAAGGTGTAATCCACAGATTCCCCAGGACTTACTGTTGTTCCTACCTATTTACTTGTAATTCTTCTAAGAGAAAGAGAGGGTGTGCAGAACTCGCCGGGGCTTCGTCGATAGGCGTCGAGAGGCAAAGAGCGAATGACAAAACTGGCACCCGGAAATGGCGTGTGTCGGGGTGCCCGCCTAGAGTGGTTGCGTAATTACATCCGGCCCCTACCCACGTGCAAGGAGTCTGCGCCGCCATGGTTGACATCAACGGTGACAACAACGTGTCGTTCCGCGTCGAACGGGACGACCTTTCTGACGCCGCGGCGTGGGTTGCGCGCAGTTTGCCGACGAAGAACACGCAGCCGGTGCTTCGCGCGGTGGTGATCACTGCGGATGACAATGGTTTGGAATTCGCGGGCTTTGACTACGAGGTGTCCACCCGTGTGCGTATCGGCGCGGAGGTGTCTAACCCTGGTCGCGTCGCTGTGGCGGGCAAGCTCCTGGCGGACATTGTGGCGAACATGCCGAACAAGCCGGTTGAGGTGACCACGGATGGTCAGAAGCTGGTGCTGCAGGGTGCCGCGGCGCGCTTCGAGCTGCCGATTATGTCCTTGGATGATTACCCGCAGTTGCCTCACTTGCCGCAGGTCACGGGTCGCATTTCGCCGGCGTCGCTGACGGGTGCGGTCACGCAGGTCGCGGCGGCGGCAGGTCGTGATGACACGCTGCCGATGCTCACGGGTATTCACGTGGAGATCGACGGCGAGAATGTCACCCTTACCGCCACGGACCGTTTCCGTCTGGCGCAGCGTCACCTGACGTGGGAGCCAGCGAGCGCGAACGTGAAGGCGGATCTGCTGGTTCCGGCGAAGACGCTGCTGGATAACGCTCGTACGCTGGACACGAGTATCGACGAGCCGGTGGAGATCGCTGTCGGTTCCGAGGACAACATTGGCGGCGAGGGCCTGTTTGGCCTGCACACCGGCAACCGCGAAACCACAACTCGCATGTTGGATGCGGAGTTCCCGAATGTGGAGCCGTTGTTGCCGAAGGAGCACACGTCGATCGCGTCGGTTGAGGTTGCGCCGCTGATGGAGTCGATCCGTCGTGTCAGCCTGGTCGCGGACCGCAACGCGCAGCTGCGTCTGCACTTCAAGGAAGGCCAGGTCACGCTGTTTTCCTCCGGTGCGGATTCCGGTGCGGCTGAGGAGACCATCGACGCCGCCTTCACCGGTGCCGACGAACTGCTCATCGCCTTCAACGCCGGCTACCTGCGCGAGGGCCTGTCGGTGATTGGCACGAACCGCGTGGTGTTCGGCTTCACGGAGCCGTCGCGTCCGGCGATCATGATCCCGGAGCCGGAGGAGCTGCCGGAGGCGGACGAGAACGGCACGTTCCCCACCCCGGATACGTACTTCACGTACCTGCTGATGCCGGTTCGCCTGCCGGGTTAGTCGCGGGCGGCCTGTATGCACGTCCGCGAGCTTGATCTGCGTGATTTCCGCTCGTGGCCCGAGTTGAATCTCAAGCTCGAGCCGGGGGTGACGGTGATCGCCGGCCGCAACGGCCATGGCAAGACCAACATTGTGGAGGCTGTGCATTACACGTCCACGTTGTCGAGCCATCGCGTATCGACGGACGCACCCCTCGTAGCCAGCAACAAACCGAACGCGCGCGTCTCGGTCACCACGGTCAACGACAGCCGGGAACTCACAACACACCTGCTGATCAAGCCACATGGGGCGAACCAGGCGCAGATCAACCGCACGAAGTTGAAGTCCGCCCGGGAGATCCTGGGCGTGTTGAGCACGGTGATGTTTTCGCCGGAGGACCTGCGGCTGATCAATGGTGAGCCGGCGGAGCGGCGTCGCTTCCTGGACGACCTGGCGGCGCTGCGCACGCCGCGTCTTGGCGGGGCCCGCGCGGATTATGAGCGGGTGCTGCGCCAACGAAACGCACTGCTCAAGCACTCAAACATGGCGCTTCGCAGGGGCTATGGTGACGACGACGGCGCCAGCGCCTTGAGCACCCTCGACGTGTGGGACGGCCAGCTTGCACATTTTGGGGCGCAGGTGGTGGCGGGGCGGCATGGGCTCGTCGATACGCTTGGGCCCCTGATCGCGGAGGCGTACCACTCGGTGGCGCCGGAATCGCGGCCGGCGTCGGTGGAATACCGCTCTACGCTGGACAAAGCTGTCACGGAGCTCGCCGGCGGGCCCTCGCGGGACCCTGCGGTGTTTGAGGCGGCGATGCTCACGGAGTTGGGGCGGCGCCGCAAGGAGGAGATCGACCGGGGCATCACGCTGGTCGGCCCGCACCGCGACGACCTGGCGCTCATGCTCGGCGACAACCCTGCGAAAGGTTACGCCTCGCACGGGGAGACCTGGTCGTATGCGTTGTCACTGCACCTGGCCGAATACCAATTGTTGTCCAGCGACGGCAAGGATCCGGTGCTGATTCTCGACGACGTCTTCGCCGAACTCGACGCCAAACGCCGCGAGCGCCTCGTTCACGTGGCGGAAGAGACCGAGCAGGTCCTGATCACCGCCGCGGTTGGCGACGATCTGCCCGACAACCTCGACGACGCCGTCACCGCCCGCTACGCCGTGACCATGGAGGATGGGGTGAGTTCGATTGAGCGATCTCATTAAAACCACCTTCGACAACCTGCGCGCCACCGCCCGCAAACGCGGCGGCCGCCTGCCGGACCTCTCCCGGCAGGGCACAAGTGTGATTCCAAGGCGCAACACACCAACGCTTGTCGACGACCACCGCACCATCACGGTGCCGGGGTTGGACTTGCCGGAAGGGGGTCGTCGACAAGCAGATGTTCGGGGGATTCCCACCGGCCTGGACGGACGCGCGCTGCCGAGGAGTTACAAAGTCTCCTCTTTTGCCAACCTGCTGGGCAAAGAAGTGCGCAAACGCGACTGGACCGAAAAGATGGCGCATGGCTGGGTGATGGGGCACTGGGAGGACCTGGTCGGGGAGAAGATCGCACAGCACACGCACGTGGAGATGATCAAGGGCGACGAAGTGCACGTGAGTTGTGATTCCACCGCGTGGGCGACCCAGATGAAGTACATGCAGCGCGAAGTGCTGCGCGCCATCGCCGAGAAAGTCGGGCCGGACGTGGTGACCAAACTGCACATCTACGGACCGAAGACGAAAAGTTGGCGCTACGGGCCGCTGCACGTCAAAGGCCGCGGCCCGCGGGATACGTATGGGTAGGGATTACGGTGGTATTGTTTCCCCCGAAAGCCCCGGAGCGATCCCTGCATCAGCACATCACCGGGGTTACTGATTTGAATGTCAATACCCTCACGCAGTTAGAGCTTGCGTTGGGGAAAAGTGTCGCTTATTGTTTTCCATGTAAGCCCCGCAGATTGAGCCAGTAACGGCGAAGGTTCTGAGTTTTCAGGACGCTCGGGGCATTTGAAATTTCTGGGGGTGGAAATGAATTTCAGCGATCTGAATATGAATCTCATCGCTTCTTCGCCGAGAATGTCAACGTTTCGGGATTATGTTTTAACGCCAGGAAAGAATGGACAGGAAGCGCCAGTTGATCGCTTACCAAGGGCGGAACAACACCTCGAACTTTCTGAAAGAATTAACCGGGCTGCAAGTCGACTGTATTTCTGGGACTCACAAATCGCGGGGTCTTTTTGGCCCGCAGTGGCGCTGGTGGAGGTTCTCGTCCGCAACGCTATGAACGACGAACTGTGCGACTACTTCGATATAGACCACGAAGACGGTTGGCATACGTTAGTGATGAATGGAGAAGACTCCATATCGTCTTCCGAAGAAGGGAATCAGCTCAAGAGCAAGTACATCCTTCTGACGCGAAAAGACTACCGTGCATTTGAACAGAAACTGAGTGAGATTAAACGGAAGCGTCCCAGTTCTGCTATTTCGGGGGACTATTTTGTAGGAAAAGTTTCTCTAGGAATGTGGCTTAGCTTGTTGAATAACGGAGACTCGGGTCCAGGGCGCGGCTATCTCAACTACGAACAGACGCTATGGGAGCCGTGTTTGGTTGAGGCTTTTCCGAACTATCAAGGCAAGCGTTCCCAGCTGAGGAACGAATTAAACCAGTTTGCCAAGTTACGGAACCGGATCGCTCATCATGAACATCTTCTCGGACGGCACAACTTTAATAGTGATGCGGATAACCTCGTTAGTATCGCGAGCTATATCGACGAGGACGTTGCGGAGGTTATCCGACAAAACAACCGCTTTCGTTCTGTGATCGCCCAGCAACAAGATTTCCTTGACGGATTGACTGTCCTTTAAAACCCGAAAACGTGAAATTGGGGCGTGAAACGCCCGCTCGCGGGTTGGACGGGTGCCCGTTATGTCCCCCTCGGCGTGTAAGATGAAACGAGTTCAACGGGCCTATGGCCCATATTTCACGCATGGAGGAGCGTCCCGCAGTGGCTGAACAGCAACCCCATTACGACGCGTCGTCGATTACTATCCTCGAGGGCCTCGAGGCGGTGCGTAAGCGCCCAGGCATGTACATCGGTTCCACCGGTGTGCGCGGTCTGCACCACTTGGTGTGGGAGGTCGTGGACAACTCTGTCGACGAGGCGATGGCGGGCTACGCCGACCAGGTCGATGTGACGTTGTTGGCAGATGGCGGCGTTGAGGTCGTCGATAATGGTCGTGGTATTCCGGTGGAGATGCACCCGTCCGGCGCCCCGACTGTCCAGGTGGTTATGACCCAGCTGCACGCCGGCGGCAAGTTCGACTCGGAGTCCTACGCGGTTTCCGGTGGCCTGCACGGTGTGGGTATTTCCGTGGTGAACGCGCTGTCCACTCGCGTTGAGGCGGATATTAAGCGTGACGGTAGGCACTGGTACCAGCGCTTCAACATGGCCGTGCCGGATGAGTTGGAAGAGGGCGGTAATGCCCGCGGTACTGGTACGGCGATTCGTTTTTGGCCGGACCCGGAGATTTTTGAGACGGTCGAGTTCAATTACGACACCATCGCACGCCGCCTGCAGGAAATGGCGTTCCTGAACAAGGGTCTGACGATCACGCTGACGGACCAGCGCGTCACTGACGAGGAACTTGAGCTCGAGGCGATCGCCGAAGAGGGCGACACCGCTGCGCTGATCGGCGGCGACTCGTTCGACGATTCCACCGAGACCGTCGATGCGTCCGAGGTTGATAAGGACGGCGACGGAAACCCGGTTGAGGCTGGCGATGAGGTTGCACCGGACGTCAAGAAGAAGCGCGAGAAGAAGGTTGTCTACCACTACCCAGACGGCCTGATTGACTACGTCAACTACCTGAACAAGTCGAAGACCGCCATCCACCCGACCATCGTCGGTTTCGACCAGAAGGGTGACGGCCTCGAGGCTGAGGTGGCGATGCAGTGGAACAGCTCGTTTAAGGAGTCTGTCCACACCTTTGCCAACACCATCAACACGCATGAGGGCGGTACGCACGAGGAAGGTTTCCGTGCCGCGCTGACCACGTTGATGAACCGCTACGCCCGCGAGCACAAGCTGCTCAAGGACAAGGAGCCGAATCTTACTGGCGACGACTGCCGTGAAGGCCTCGCCGCTGTCGTCTCCGTACGCGTGGCTGACCCGCAGTTCGAGGGCCAGACGAAGACGAAGCTGGGCAACACTGAAGTCAAGGGCTTTGTCCAGCGCGCTATCAACGAGAACCTGTCCGATTGGTTCGACGCGAACCCGGCTGAGGCGAAGGTCATCGTGAACAAGGCGGTGGCGTCCTCGCAGGCTCGTCAGGCGGCGCGTAAGGCGCGTGACCTGGTTCGTCGTAAGTCTGCGACGGACCTGGGTGGCCTGCCGGGCAAGCTGGCGGACTGCCGTTCGAAGGACCCTGCAAAGTCCGAACTGTTCATCGTGGAGGGTGACTCCGCAGGCGGTTCCGCAAAGGGCGGCCGCGACTCCAAGTACCAGGCGATCCTGCCGCTGCGAGGCAAGATCCTGAACGTGGAGAAGGCCCGCATGGACCGCGTGCTCAAGAACGCCGAGGTCCAGGCCATCATCACCGCCCTGGGCACGGGTATCCACGAAGAGTTCGACATTGCGAAACTGCGCTACCACAAGATCGTGCTCATGGCCGATGCTGACGTGGACGGCCAGCACATCGCCACCCTGCTGCTGACCTTGCTATTCCGCTTCATGCCGGAACTGGTGGAGAACGGCCACGTGTACCTGGCTAACCCGCCGTTGTACAAGCTCAAGTGGGGCAAGGGCGAGCCGGGCTACGCCTTCTCCGACCGCGAGCGCGACGAGCTGCTGGCGGAGGGCCTGGAGGCCGGCCGCAAGATCAACACCGATGACGGCATCCAGCGTTACAAGGGTCTGGGCGAGATGAACGCCAAGGAGCTGTGGGAGACTACCCTGGACCCGGAGACCCGCATCCTGCGCCGCGTGGAGCTCGAGGACGCGCAGCGCGCCGACGAGTTGTTCTCCATCCTGATGGGCGACGACGTCGCGGCACGCCGCAGCTTCATCACCCGCCGCGCGAAGGACGTCCGCTTCCTCGACGTCTAGGCTGTAGGCGCGTACAGCAACGCCCCGGCACTTCCCTTGGTGGAAGTGCCGGGGCGTTGGTGGTTGTGAGGTGCTGCGGGTGCTTTGCGCTACGCGTACTTTTCGACGACACGCCCCAGGTCCGGCAACGCCGGACTCACAATCTTCTTCGCCTTGCCGCGCAGCGTGGAGTAGACCTTCTTCAGCGCGCTGGGCATGGATTCGATGGCGGTATCGCCAGCCTTGAGGACGGAATCGATCACGGAGTCCTCGTTCGCGGCGAGGAACCCACCGAAGTCTTGCTGGCCGCTTGCCTTGAAGGCGTTCCAGTGCGGGTTCAGCGACTCGACGAGGTCCGGCAGGAACTTGTTCAGTCCCTTGCTCACGGCGTCTGCATCAGCCTTCTTACCTGCAGCGATGGCGGACTTGAGGGCCATGCCGGTCAGGCCGGACTGGTTGGCCACGGTGGTTTCCGTCAGTTGGGTCAGGTCCTCGACGAGCTTGGAACGGGTGGAGGCGTCGAGAAGCTTGGATAGATCACTCATAGTGGGCAGTGTACTTGCCGTACGACACGATTCGTGTTTGCAGGAAAACAAGCAGCTGTCAGGGAGCAGGGATATAGTATTCAGTATCTTCGGCACTTATTGACAGGAAACGTTATGCCTGATTTTAAAGACATCGCTTCTCGGCTTCCTGAGATCGCAGGTATGGTCATCGCGATTCTGACGGTTCTCGGATTCATCGGCGGATTGTCATCGGGGGAGTTAAGTTCAGAAAACCCAGGGCAGCAGAACATTACGCAACCGGACAGGGAGAGGCCCAACCCTGCGCCGCAGCCTCGGCCTTCGCAGCAGCCGCAGAAGCCTGCACCGCGTGTAACCGCTGGTATGCGCAACACCGAGGTGTACCGCCAGTCCCAGGGCTTCGAACGGCTTGTCAATCTGGGCAAGGTGGCGCCGGGTGCCAAATATACGGTGTTTGACCAGGCGGGTCGTCCTAAAGGCGAATGCAGTTTTGGGTGGATGCTGCGCCAGCAGAACACTAACCGTGTGTTCAACCTGACCGCCGGTCACTGCGGTGTGACAGGGGACCGTGCATTTGTGATGCTTCCCAACAACCAGCTCATGTATGCGGGTCGGTTTATCTCTTCGACCGGCATGCCGAATCGGATTGGGGTCGATGCTGATTTCGCAGTCATTTTCCTTGATAACCCCAACGTGCAGATTGACCCGACCGTTCCAGGTGTTGGCCGTGTGCAGGGTGTTGCTGGTTTGCCGGCAATCGATAGGACTGAGCCGAAGCTTTGCCGTCTAGGTTGGCGCAGCGGCTTGTCGTGTGGCTACTACATCGATACTCCAAGTCCGCTGGTGTTCCGGTTCCGAAACATTTCGGACCACGGCGATTCCGGCGGCCCAGTGTGGGTTGAGGGGCCGAATGGCCGCTACGCCGCAGGTGTCCTGTCCTTCGGACCGAAGGTGAATGCTACCCAAATCGGTGCTGCCGCAATCGGCCCTGTGCTTGAGTACCTGAGTCAGTACAACTTCTATTACTGGGGCTAGAACCGGAGGTAAACGACAAGACCGCGTCCAGGACTGGACGCGGTCTATTTGGTTGCAGTTCTTCCTCCGCAGCCCCATAAGTCACTGCAACCACAACAGTTCACAACCGTAACATACGCGGTTGCGGGGCGTTACTTAAACGACGGAGGATTTTTCTGGAATTGGTCAATCGCCTGCGTGACCTGGGACGTAATGAACTGTGCCGGGAAGATTCGGTTGCTCTCGGAGGAGCCCACGACGTGGGTGAGGTTGAACTGCTTGGCTACGTCGTCGACAGCTTGGCGCACTGGCGGCACGAAATCGACGATGGCCTGGATGGCAACCAGCGTGGTCACCAACGCGATGGTCAACGAGATCGGAGCCGAGCCGGTGTAGGAGCCCTCAAGTGGGCGCTTTTCTGGCACGTCGAGGTCCTTGTCGTAGTCCGGACGGTAGTCCGGCTTGGAGGAACCACCGGAGCTCGTGGTGGAGAGCTGTGTGACGGCGGGTTCGGCGTGAGCTGGTGCGACCGTGGTGACGACGGCAGCGGCCACGGCAATCGCAGTGGCGGCGGTGGCGGTTTTCTTCATGGCAGACATGTTAAGCGCTCGGGACCGTTAGAAGGGCAATGAACCCATCTGTGTCACTGCGAACCCTGCGGCTCCGAGCAGGGCCAGGACGCCGAGCACAATGGCGATGATGCCGCCGGTGCTGGACCCCTCCTTGTCCGTACCGCCAGGAGTCGGTGCAGGCGCAGGAGCGGGTGCCGGATTGGCGGTGGACGGCGTCCCCGGCTTCGGCGCAGGCGCAGGTGCGGGCGAACCAGGACCAGGCGCATCAGAAGGCTGCGTTGCGGTCGTGGTGTTGCTGCGGATGGCGATTGGCAGGCGGGCCGTGTTTTGCGAGCCGTCCTTGTAGGTCACCACCACATTCGCCGCAATTTGCGCAACGTCCGCGTTCTTACCTGCTGTGATGGTGATGGCACCCGTGGAGGTGTCGGCCGTAAACGTGAGGTCACGGACGACCAAGTTAGTGATGCTCACTACGGCGCCGTCCGGCCAGTTGTTTGGCTTCACGGTCACGCTTTCCCCGGGAAGGAGTCTTGCGGTGGGGTAGCGCACGGTGGTCACGGATGCCTGTTCCACCTCGGGTTTGGTGAAGGTGAAGTTGGTCTCAAGGTACGTGCGCGACCCGTCGGGGAAGCGAGCGGTTACCGGCATGGTCACGGTGGTGCCGGCCCTGGTGCGCTGCGGCGGGGTCAGGTTGATTTCGCCGGTGTGGCGGTCGATCTTCACCTGCCAGCCGGCCGGGGGCGTTTGGTTGATCTCAAACGTGGTGCCTTTGGGGAAGTCGCCGACCGGTTTGGATGTGGCGATTTCCGTGGTGGTGGCGCTCGCGGCGGGGTATTTCACGGTGAAGGTTTCGGAGTTCCACTTGCCGTCTTCGGTGACGGTGAAGGTTGCCCATCCGATGCCGACGAGGTTGTCCGGGGTGGTGACCTCGACTGGGATTTGGAAGGTCCAGGGTGCTGTCAGTGGGCGCTTTGGCTTGACGACGACAACCCCGCTGGCCTCGTCAACATCGACATCAATAAAGCGGAAGATGCTCGGGTTGAGATCGGGTCGTGCCTTGAAGGTGGTGCCTTCGGGCAGGGCGTCCGCCAACGCGGTGGAGGCTTGCTCGCTGCCGCTCATTGTCTTGTCGTGCCACTTCGGGGTGAAGGCGTTGTCGTAGATGTTGTTGAAGAAGTCCTCGATAGACGCACCGCTGCCAAGGGACTCGCTGGACTTCTTGGAGTAGGCGTAGATATCTGCACGCACGTTGCGGAACGAGCCGTCGGGGTACACCACCTTCACGCTGGCTGCGCTCTTGGAGCCTGGCTTGACCGGATCGAGCTGCGTGACAGACAGATCGCCGTTGGCGGCTGCGGTGACCTTGAAATGGTCGGGAGCGGTGACTTCGAATCGGGTGCCTTCGGGGAAGTCACCCTGCAGTTGCGCTACGGAGAGCACCGCATCGGAGCTGTCTTCGACGGTGAACGCTGGGTAGTACGACAGGGGATACTTCTTTGCCATCTCGCCGATGGTGTCGACGACGTGGATCATGATGGGGAAACTGCGTGCGCGCACGCCGTCGCTGCCGGTGATCATGAACTGGGTGCGCTGGTTCGGGATCACGTCTTCGGCGACGTGCATGGTGACCACGCCGGTGCGTGGGTTGGTGCTGAACCGGTAGCCCAGGTAGTCGTCGGAACCCTCGAAGCGCACGTTGCTGGGGATGGAGCCCTGCGGGGCGATCTCCACGGTACCGCCGGGCGTAACCTGCTTGACCGGCCACGTGAGTCCGGACAGGAAGGCTTGAGAGGTGGCGGCGGTTGCGGGGGAGTGGGGCAGGGCAACACCGCCGCCCAACAACGCGGCGGTGGTGGCGACCGCAATTGCGGTGCGACTGAACTTCATGGCTGCCTCCAATAAGTTATAAGAACTTTTCGACTATACCCCTAGACACCTGTAATGCGAGTTTTCGGATTTATCCCGTTTATCCCGCCCAGCGCCGATACACTTCCGCGGCGACCACGGCGAAGCCCTCGTTGCCAGACGACAGCGGAGCGAGCGCAGTAATAGAAGAGGACAAGGCCTCGGCTGCGGCGTCCACCGAGTCGAAGACCGGCACGCCGTGGAACCGGGAGCCTGGCACGGCAGCACACGCCGCCAGGAACCCGAAGGACGTGATGTGGCAGCCGTGGAAGTCGCAGTACTCGTCGGCGATGGCCAGCAACTGCTCTGCACTCAAGCCCATCACGAGCGTGCCTGCCGGATGCGCGATTCCATGGCGGTGTAGCCGGGGATGAGGGAGCGTGCGAGGTCGGTGACGGTGGCGTCGTCAAGCAAACGCGTTGCGGAGGAGACCACCGCACGACGTGCGGCTTCCTGCTTGGAGCACCCCCATGCGGATGCGAGTAAAACGAGCGCTTTGTCTTCGTCTGCGGTCAACCGGAGCGTCATAGCCATACCACTTTGATACCACGGCGCTCCATGGTCGTGGCGGAAAAAGCCACAGAAGCCCGGTAAACTCCATAAACATGGCTGACGAGACCTCAAGCGGCAGCGACCGCATTCAACCAATCGACATCAATGAGGAGATGCAGACGAGCTACATCGATTACGCGATGAGCGTGATCGTCGGCCGTGCGCTCCCGGATGTTCGCGATGGCATGAAGCCGGTGCACCGCCGCATCATTTACGCGATGTACGACCACGGGTACCGCCCCGAACGTTCGTACGTGAAGAGTGCCAAGCCTGTCGCTGACACGATGGGTAACTTCCACCCGCACGGCGACATCGCCATTTACTACACGCTGGTGCGCATGGCTCAGCCTTGGGCGATGCGCTATCCGCTGGTGGACGGCCAGGGTAACTTCGGTTCCCCTGGTAATGACGGCCCCGCGGCCATGCGTTACACCGAGTGCAAGATGACGCCGCTGGCGATGGAGATGGTCCGCGACATCCGCGAGGACGCCGTGGAGTTCTCCCCGAACTACGACGGCAAGACCCGCGAGCCGGACGTGCTGCCATCGCGTGTGCCGAACCTGCTGATGAACGGCTCGAACGGTATCGCCGTCGGTATGGCCACCAACATCCCGCCGCACAACCTCAACGAGCTGGCGGCCGCGATCCAGTGGATCCTGGACAACCACGACGCGGACGAGCAGACCACGCTCGACGCCGTCATGGAGCGCGTGAAGGGCCCGGACTTCCCAACCGCCGGCCTCATCGTGGGTGATCAGGGTATTAAGGACGCCTACACCACCGGCCGCGGCTCCATCCGCATGCGCGGCGTGACGGAGATCGAGGAGATTGGCAACCGCCAGGTCATCACGATCACCGAGCTGCCGTACCAGGTCAACCCGGATAACTTCATCCATAATATTGCGGAGCAGGTCACCAACGGCAAGATGGTGGGCATCTCCAAGATCGAGGACGAGTCCTCCGACCGTGTGGGCATGCGCATCGTGGTCACCCTCAAGCGCGACGCTGTGCCGCGTGTGGTGCTGAACAACCTGTACAAGCACTCCCAGCTGGAGACGAACTTCTCCGCCAACATGCTGTCCATCGTCGACGGTGTGCCGCGCACCCTGCGCCTGGATCAGATGCTGCGTTACTACGTCAAGCACCAGATCGAAGTCATCGTCCGCCGTACCCAGTACCGCCTGGACGAGGCCGAGAAGCGCGCCCACATCCTGCGTGGTTTGGTCAAGGCGTTGGATGCGTTGGATGAGGTCATTGCCCTGATCCGCAACTCGCCGACTGTCGACGACGCCCGCCAGGGCCTGATGAAGCTTCTCGATGTCGACGAGATCCAGGCCAACGAAATCCTGGCCATGCAGCTGCGCCGCCTGGCAGCGCTGGAGCGTCAGAAGATTGTCGACGACCTTGCCGCCATCGAGGAACAAATCGCGGACTACAAGGACATCTTGGCCAAGCCGGAGCGTCAGCGTCAGATTGTTGGCGAGGAGCTGGGTGAGATCGTCGATAAGTATGGCGACGAGCGCCGCACCCAGATCGTTGCCGCAACCGGCGACGTGACCGAAGAGGACCTCATCGCCCGCGAGAACGTCGTGGTCACAATCACCTCCACGGGCTACGCCAAGCGCACCAAGGTCGACGCCTACAAGTCCCAGAAGCGCGGCGGCAAGGGCGTACGTGGCGCTGAGCTGAAGCAGGACGACGTGGTGAAGAACTTCTTCATCTGCTCCACCCACGACTGGATCCTGTTCTTCACCAACTTCGGCCGCGTCTACCGCCTCAAGGCCTACGAACTGCCGGAAGCAGGCCGCACGGCCCGCGGCCAGCACGTGGCTAACCTGCTGGAGTTCCAGCCGGAAGAGAAGATCGCCCAGGTCATCCAGATCCAGTCCTACGAGGACGCCCCCTACCTGGTCCTGGCCACCCGCGATGGTCGTGTGAAGAAGTCGCGCCTGACCGACTACGAATCCGCACGTTCCTCCGGCCTGATCGCCCTGAACCTCAACGAAGGCGACGCCCTCATCGGCGCGTCCCTCGTTGGTGAGGACGACGACATCCTGCTCGTCTCCGAACAGGGCCAGGCGATCCGCTTCTCCGCCGACGACGAGCAGCTGCGCCCGATGGGCCGCGCAACCGCCGGCGTGAAGGGCATGCGCTTCCGTGGCGACGACCAACTGCTCGCCATGACCGTCGTCCAAGACGGCCAGTTCCTGCTCGTGGCCACCTCCGGCGGCTACGGCAAGCGCACCGCCATCGAGGAGTACAACACCCAGGGCCGCGGCGGCATGGGTGTGATGACCTTCAAGTACACCCCGAAGCGCGGCAAGCTCATCGGCGCCCTGGCCGTGACCGAGGAGGACCAGATCTTCGCCATCACCTCCGCGGGTGGCGTGATCCGTACTGAGGTCAACCAGATCCGCCCGTCGTCACGCGCAACCATGGGCGTGCGCCTCGTGGACCTCAACGACGGTGTCGAGCTGCTCGCCATCGACCGCAACGTCGAAGACGAGGGCGAAGAGGAAGCCACTGCCGTGGCAACCGGCCAGAAGACCCTCGACGATGCGAAGGAGTAGCCCATGGCCGCTCGCAAAGTGACAATCCGGAACGTCAGCGCCGGATCCGTCTTTAAGGTTGCGACGCTGCTTGCCTTGTTCGGGTTCATCGCCTGGATGCTCGCCGCAGTGCTGGTGTACCTCGCGCTGGACCGCGCCGGGGTGGTCGAGTCCATCAACTCGCTCATCGGCGGCGTGGGCGGCGACCAAGTGGTGGACATGAAACTCGCCATGATGGCCGCGGCCCTGTTCGGCCTGGCCGGTGTGGTGTTCATGTCCATCATGGCGCCACTGACCGCGATCATGTACAACGCCGTCGCGGACCTCGTCGGTGGTGTGCGCTACACCATGTCTAACAGGGCAAAATAGCGCTTATCGACGACACCAAAACGCGCCCCGGGTCGTACCTCCCGGGGCGCGTTAAGTCTTTTCTGTGCTGGCTTGTGAACTGTCCCCGGTTTTGTACAGATTGCTACATAACGGATTGGATACGAATAATTTCACAACCGTGCGTCAGATAACCGTCCGCCTTACTATTGCGGTGAGTTTTTGTAATTGCTGTATCTGATAGGAGGCCGACAATTAATTTCTCGATGCAGGAGTTTCTCGTCTATGCGATCCTTGTTTTCATCGTAGTTACCGTGATTTGGTGGGTAGTCAAAATTCTGCGGGGTTTCGCCAACGGGTACCGATCGGTGGATAAAACGGATTTGCGCACTGATGTCGATAAGCAAAAGGGCAGGATGTAGAAAAGATTGCAAAAAGGGCGAGGACGTCATTAGCTCCTCGCCCTTTTTGCGGTTTCCTAAGGTTTGATTTCTACGCAGGCGTAGTTACTCCACTTTCCTTCAACCTTGACGCGTCCACACATAGGGCCAGCGTCAATGCTGCGGTTAAAATCCCACTTACGAGTAGCACGCACCCATCCACTATCAGGGCCGGTAGTTTCTGTGCGTCGCTGGCCGCCTTCGTACCAGGCAAGCTCCATGTCTTCTACTGTGGAGTTTTCAAGCTCAGCCCCAGAAAAGTAATTCACGTAGACAGTATCTACATGAAGTCCACTACCGTTTACGTTGATACCTACGTATGCTCCACTTGCTCCAGGAGCTGCGGTGAGTCCATCTGCAGAGTAATTGGAAATAGATGGCTCGAAGGTGACTTCCTCAGTCGAGGAAAGATCAGCATTTTGCTCAATCTTCGTTTTTTCGATGGCGCTTTGTACAGACTCATCGGCTGCGGGCGTATCCGCGTTAGCAGTTCCGATTGCGGTGGTGGCTGTCAATGCAATCACCGCCGCAGTAAAGCCGGAAAGTAGTTTCTTCTGTGTTTGCGGCATAATTCCCTTTCTCGGACGGAGGTGAACAAACCGTGGGATGAAAAGTCATCCGGTATAAAATTTTCTAAATGCTGTCCAGCCCCGCAACTGATGCTGCGCTATTCTTATTGATTTAACATATAACGTTAATGTATGAGTTTAGACTGTGTATTCGATAAAAACAGACTGGAGCTGATTGAGCGGCAATCGAGATGGGCGGGTAACTCTGGGGCAGTCACTGGCCCCGCAAGGGTCCGACGCAAGACTTCAAAGGTACTCGTGGGAGGCCTTGGGGTCAGGGGTTTCTAATGGACGAGAGTTCTCTATAAGAGATCATCTGGCGGTGGGTCGGTCGAGTTTCGTCGCGAAAAACCGAAGCAGATTTCACAATCTTGTTGGCTCGTTTCAACTCACGGATTTGTCGGCATGGCCGCTTGAGTTCTTCTTAGATAGATTCCCCACCCGAGGATGTCGCCTGGCCGCGAAGCACAACCAATTCGCGGAACCACGAGCGCAACGCGTGATGGGATACGCCAAGCAGTACCCCGACTTCTTCATTAGTGTGTTGCAACGAGCAAGATTCAACACGGACTATCTCAACGATTTGATCGACCGCCTTTCCTTGAATTCGACGGAATACCATCTGGATGTAGTGACCAATCCTTCCTTAGCAAAGCTAGGAACTAAATCCAGGACGCTTCACTAACTTGTACTGGCCTGCGCTGGGTTAGAACCCCAGGCCCGGCATCATGTTCATCACCGCGAAGCCGATGCCGATCAAGGCCAGGATTGCCACGATCGGGGCGACGATCGCCGCGACGTTGACGTCCTTCTCAACAACCGGAGCCGGCTTGTCCTTCTGCTCAGCCTGCTGCTCGTGCTCGGCTGGCTTCTCGGCGGGCTTTTCCGGCTGGTTCTCAGCGGGCTTCTCGGCCTCAGGTGCTGGCTGCTCTGCCGGCTTCTCCTTCTCCGGCTGCTCCTTCGGAGCCGGGTCGTTAACTGCACCTTCCTGCGACGGAGCCGAGGCAACACCGCGGGCACCGATGCGCCAAGCGTTGATGGCCAGTGCTTCCCAGTCCGCCGGAACCTCGCGCACACCGAACGGGGTGTCGAGCAGGTACGGCTTCTCCGAGTAGTTGAAGTAGTCGAACTGGTAGTCGTAGTTCATCACCGACTTGTAGGCCGAGGTATCCAGACGCATGCCCTGGATGTCCTTGACCACCGCGTGCGCACCCTGGTGGCGCAGGCCGAGGGTGTGGCCTAGCTCGTGCAGGATGGTGTTGCGCAGCATCTCTTCCGAGTTCATGAAGCGGTGGTTAGCCACGAAGAACGAGGTGTCGTTGACCAGCGAGGCGCCGGACGACAGGTTGTAGGCGTCGATCTGGTCGCCGATAACACCGATGCGGAAGATGTTCTGGCGCTCACCGAGCATCTCGTCGATGTTGTTCAGCAGCTTCGAACCCTGGCTTTCGTTCTCGAAGTAGTTCTTGACGTACTTCAGGGTCTCACCGCCGCGAGCCTCGTAGCCGGGGATGTTGTTGAAGGTTTCGCCGGCGTCGACGTGGAGGTTGATGCCGTGGTCGTCGAAAAGATCAACCATCTCCTGCAGGGACTCGGCCTTCACGCCGTATTCCCTGGTGTTGGCGTTGGCACAAGCCTCGGAGGGCTCGACGTCGCAGCCGAGGGTCTTGTACTCGGACTCCATCCAGTTGAGCTGGAGGAACAGGTCCGGGCGGCTCGGGTCCGCACCGTAAGCAGGCAGGTTAAGCACGGTGCCGTCCTCGAGGACAACGCCGTTGCGCTCCCAGATGTCGGGGATGCCGTCGCCGTCGGAGTCGATGAGCTCCGCGGAGATTGCTTGATTATCGACGACAACGTCAGCAGGCTCTGCAGCCTTAGCCGGAACAACTCCACCGAAGGCGACGGTGGCGGCGAGGGCTGCTGCGAGACCGGTACGAAGTGCTGCGCGCATTTTCCTGCTCCTTACTTATCTGCGGTGTTTGCGGTAAACACCGCATTTCCTTTGCTGCCCTCGAGTTTATGCACCAAGTATGCGCTGGTAAACCCGCCGAATTTTCGGCCCTTTCGAGGCCGGATTGTTCAACGTTTATTTTGGATTGTTCAACGTTTTCACCCCGTTTATCGTGCGGATTGTTCATCAATCCGAGCTGATTTTAGGGCTGTCGCGTTGGGTTGTTGAACGATCTTTTGCGCTCCGGTTCGGTTCGTTCAACAATCCGGAGGAGCAGCATACTATGCATTGATTTGCATACGGATGGGTATACAACTTGGGATCTGGCCCTCACCAGGAGTTTTGCCTGTCACGCTCGTATAAAAACAGGTTTTGGCGCCGTCTTGGGGCGCTGCTGAGTGGCGAAAAGGCCAGGTTGGGCGGATTGTTCACCAATTTGTGCAGGCCTCCTACCCCCGCAAATTACCCCCGTTCCGCGAGGGTGTCGTTGAGGTGTCGTTGGAGTGCGGTTGTTGTGCCCTGATCGTCTAGCTCCCGTTCCGGCGAACCAGACGATCACGCTGATACTGAAAACCATCGCCAACATCACCTGGGGATATGTGGAGGGTGCAGGCGGGTCGTCTAGTAGCAATGCACAAGCAGCTAGACGATAAGCATAAAAACACGCAACAACCTGGCGATTTGGCGGTTATAGCAGTGCTCTGTAATATTCCTATTCGTTCCCAGGGCCTATAGCTCAGTCGGTTAGAGCGCATCGCTGATAACGATGAGGTCGCAAGTTCGATTCTTGCTAGGCCCACAGCCCGAAAGGGCACGGGGCATTAGCTCAGTTGGTAGAGCACCTGCTTTGCAAGCAGGATGTCAGGAGTTCGATTCTCCTATGCTCCACAAAGAACAAAACCGCTGGTCAGCAAAGACCAGCGGTTTCTTCATGTTTGCGCTGGTTAGAACGGTGATACCCTCTTGCCCCAAGCGGTCACATTCGGACACGAATTGACCCCACTAAGGGAACGTAAGGGGAATGCAATGGCCCGCAGAACACGGCGAGATTTCGGCAAACTAACCAAGAAGGGCAAAAGGTACTACTGCGAGTACACCGGCCCCGACGGCAAGCGCCACACGCCAGGACATTCATTCGCTTCCAGAACAGATGCCGCAGGCTGGCTATCCGCCGAGAAGCGACTAATCGACCTAGAAGCATGGAAACCACCCGCCGCACGTCGCGACGAAAAGAAGCGCGCATCTGTCACCGTGGGGGAGTGGATGGACCAGTACCACGACATGCTGGAACAGCGCACACAACCGCTTAAGCCTTCGACCGCGCAGAACTATCGACGGGTTACGCGGGTACGCATCACGGACCCGATTGCGCCCGGCGACGGGGACCAGGACGTAACCCGGTTGAAAGACACTCCCCTAGCCGAGCTGGAAACGTCCGACGTGTACCGCTGGTGGGACGCTCTACAACGCAATTACCCCGATGCCAGGACGATTAACCGCCAGGCGTACGTACGGCTCAAAGCCGCGTGCGCCGAAGCCGTACGCCGCAAGATGATCCCGATAAGCCCGGTAGACATTCCCGAAGCAGGAAAGCCCGTGGCTACCGCAGAGAAGTACCTGCCTAGCGATGCCGAAATTGCCGCGATTATCGAAGCAATGCCCGCGCGATACAAGGCTCTAACCTCCCTCGTGCTCCGGCACGGGTTACGCCTTGGAGAAGCCCTAGCGATAGAAGCCCGCCACGTCGTCGTTGAACCAACACCTGTGCCGTACATGCCGAAAGTCACCGTGCAGGTTGAACAGAACGCGCAGCGCATCGCCGCCGCCGACGGTAAACCTACGTACATGCTGGTACAGCCGCCCAAGACGAAGGCGGGTTATCGAACGGTGCCCATCATGGCTACCGACGTGCCGCTATTCCTCAACCACAACGCAAAGCACTTACCAGCCAAGGCCACGCCCGTTCCCGTGCTCGCGCCGCCCAACGCGGACAAGGCAAGCCGCAACAAGGTAAGCGACAAACCGCTAGTGCTCTACACCCCGAACGGCAAAGGCCAGCCGCTCATGGATACGACGTTTCGAAGCCTGCTCAACAAGGCAGAAACAGAAGCGGGCGTAACAACAGCGATAGACCCGCACTGTGGGCGAAACTGGCTTATTACCCGCTTGGCCGAACAGGGCGCGCACCTAAAGGAGATAGGCGCGCTACTCGGCCAGGAGGACGTGCAAACGATCCTGAACGTCTACATGAAGGCCAGGCCCGAACGCACTACGGACCTCATGGCCCAAGTGAACCGCAGTCTCAACCGCTAACGCCGCAACGGAAGGCCCCGCAATGCAGGCCAGCCTTGCGCGCGCGTAGGAGGGGGCGGAACGTTGCAGTTCCATAGCCGCTAAGCGCTAGACGCGATTTTGTGCGCGTCTATTCCGATTCGTTCATATCTGCGATAGGGTTACACATGTAAGTATTTCGTCACGGTGACTTTGGAGGTTGTTTAACGTGGCAGAGTTACCCGCGCTGGGGGAATTGATTCCGGTGAAGGAGTTCGCGGCGGCGACTGATTCGCACCCACGTACGATCCAACGCTTGTGCCGCGACGGCGAGCTTCCGGCTCTGCGTGTCGGCGCGAAGTGGTTCATTTTGGGCAACGAATTGCTGTCCGATGCCCGCGCGCGCGTACTCGGCACGGAAGGCGACCTTGACGGGCTAGCGCCGCTCACCGTGGCAGACAACGAACTTGAGGAGATTTTGTAATGGCTGAACTTCGCTTTGCGTCCGCTACCGATCCGGCTTTTCTAGACCTGTTTTCGCAGGCAATGGCGCGCCGGGGTGTATACGCCACCAAGTACGACATGGACCGGCTGTCCCGCGACGTGTACCGGCTTGTAGGGGCCGATAACCGCGTGGTGTCCGCTGAATTCATGCTGGGCCACCTGCCCGATGGTGTGGTGCTCGACGGTGTTCTTCCCGCGTACCGGACCGATGCCGCCGCCGATTACGTGACGTTGCCCGCACCGAGCGAACTGGAAGGCGGTGAGTATGTCCCCGCTGACGCTCTAACTGATTCCACCGGCCTAACGCACGCCGCTTGGGTTGCACTCGTCTCTGGGCTGCGCGCGACGGTTGAACGGCTCACGGGTAACGCTTCGAGCGCTTACCGCGTTGTCGATTTGGCCGTGGACCTACTGGACCACTCGGGCGTTGCCCCGTCTGCTACCGATCCCCGCGCGTTTGCCCGGCGCGTGGCCGGGACGCTCGGTCTTGCCGAACTGACGCGGCTGTGCGAACAGTACACACTTCGTTCCGCGTACCGCTGGGACGGAGACCGTGCAGTGCTCGCAGACGTACCCGGCGCGCCTGAACCGTTGCAGTTGAACGGCAGCGCGTTCGTGTAGCCCGCGCTTGCTGTAGGGGCCGCTGGCGTTTGCCTGTGGCCCCTTTTTTGTGCCTGCTACTGCTCGGGGTCGGTATTTACGTCGTAGTCGCTGTCATAGTTAAGAGGGTCGTTGTCTGGTCCCGCGAGTGCCACGGCGGCTTCAAGGCTGCTCTGCAAGTTCTGTAGGAAACTGCGGGCACTGTCCAGTTCGTTGTTTGCTAGGAATTCGGCTTCTAGTCGGCTGATTTCGGCAACAGTTTTACGCATGACCTCCGTGATCCGGGCGCATTCGCTTAGTGGCGGCTCGGGCAGGGTTACTTTGACTGGTCCCTCGGGGCTGTTGACCCATTCGTGGTACGGCTCGTTTAGCCTGGGCCGTAGGTTCTCCAGATCGTCGAATAAGTCACAGATTAAGTCGTAGCGGGCTGTTTGCGCGGCTTCAAACCTTGCGCGCGCGGCTTCTACGGTGCGGCTGGTGTCTCCCACGATGCCCTGACGGTTCAAGTGCCGGGAGCACGTGGCCACGCTTACGCCGGTTTCGTGCGAGATTTCCCTAAGTGTCCAGCCGTCCTTGCGTAGTTTTTCGACGCGGGCCTTTTGATCGTCGGTGATTCTGTTGGTTGGCATATCTACTTTCCTTTGTGCTGTCGGCTCTTTAGATCGATGCGGTCTACGCGGTCGTGCAATGTGTCAGCGAGTTTTCGGGCTTCGTCTGGCTTGAGTGAGACGGTTTGCCCGCTGCCGCCGATTCGGATTGTGATGAACTGCGAGCTGTCTATTCGTACAGGCAGGTTCACGAACTTGTGTCTGTCTGGGGTGTGTAGTTGGGCCTTTACGGTCTTTCGGGCCATTGTGGGTTCCTTTTTCTGTGGTGCGGGGCCGAATTTTGCGTGTTCCACGTGTTCCCGATGGTTTTCGCAGGTCAGGGCTTGTTTTTGTGGAACATTTTTGTGTTCTGGTGTGTTCCGCGTGTTCCTGGTCTGGGCGTTTGGAACACGGGAACATTCGGTGTGTTCCTGATTTATGCCCTCTGACCTGGGAGGAACACAGGAACACGCGGAACACGGTTTTTCAGGCTTGGTCAGTCACGCCGAATATCCACCGTGTTTTTCGTACCCCGTCGGCCTTCGTGTTCTTCTGGATCACGCCCGGATAGTGGTCCAGTAGGCGTTGCAGGAATACGTTGCGCGATGCTGGGGTGCCGCCATTCTCGGCGGTGTGCTTGCGGTAGTCCTGGAATAGGCGGGTGGCTTCGACGTAGTTGGCGTGATTGCCGGTGATGCGGTACGTCGATTCGTCAAAGAACTCGGCCAGCGGTGAAGCCAACGCTTCCATGACTTCCAGCACGTCGTTTTGGGTATCTGGCACTGTGAACTGGCCCTGCTGCTCTAGGCGACGCAGCCCCTCTAATGCCCATGCAAAGATGCCCGGCAGTTCGGCTGCGAGTTTGGCCCCCAGGTTCGGGTCGCGCTTATCGTCCGGGACGGTGTGATTCAACTTAATTGCCACGAAACGGCTGGTTATCGCACCGGACGGGTCGTTAAATCGCGGTGTTTCGTTCGAGACGAGAAGGAAACGGGTAGGTAGTTTCCCCACCCAATACCGCTGGTTCTTCCGGTTCGCGCTCACCGTGTCCTCGCCGATCACGTTCAGAAGGCGTTCTAGCGCGCGGTTGCTTTTCCGTGGGTTCTCGGCAGCGCGCGCGTCCTCAATAACGGCCAGTGGCTTGCCGATAAGCTCGGCTAAGCCAAAGTCGCTGGATAGGTCCGAGAACGACGTGCCCACGGTGTTGTCGGTGCCTTGCAGCTGTTGCAGCACGCGCGAGATAGTGCCCTTCCCGCCGCGCTTCGCGCCGATAAGCATCAGCCCCTTGTGCCTATGCGTTTGCCCGGCTATCAGATAGCCCGCGAATTCCTGTAGGGCTTGCTGGCCGCGTGGATCGTGCGCGAAGGTGTCGGCCAGGAATTCCAGCCAGATAGGGCAGTCCGCGTTTTGGTCGTAATCGAACGGCAGTGACCACGTTTGTACGTAGCGCGGTGTGTGTGGCAGTAGTTCGCCGGTATCCAGGGCAAACAGCCCGTTTCGCAGCGGTACCACCCGGCGCGGGTCCGGGTCGTCGTCGTAGCGCGGTAGCCACGTTGGTATGGGTTGCGCGCCGGGCCGAAGGCTTGCGATCCGTAGCGGCTCAATCAGGTTGGATACCCGTGCTGTGGTTGGGTTCCACGGGATCGGCTCTATGCCATTGCCCTGTTCCATCGTTGCGCCCTGTAGTGCGCGCCAGATGTGCTCTCGCACGTCCAGTTCTTCGGGAGTTTCGCGCCAGTTCGTGCCCGTATAGCGCCACCACGATTCGCGCCACCAGCCAAGCGTGGGTTGGCCGAATTGGTCGCTAAACACTTCCTCTACCAGCCGTTGCGCTGTATCGAGGGGGCGGGCGTGGTGGGGCCAAGGTGTCGGGTTCGTTGTCATTGTTGCCTTCCTCCGCCGGGTTTGGCGGGTGCTAGTTGTTTGGTTGCTGTCTGTCACCACGGCAGGCGGGCGGCGGCTTCGCGGCGGCGGTGCTCCTGGCGCTTCCGGGCTGTAAATGCCGCATGGTCGAAGGCCGGTCGTTGCCCGTTGGCCATTTCCGCGACACGTTCGCGCCGGGCTTGGTTTGCCCTGGTCGCAGCTGCGGCGGTGATCTGCTGTGCCTGTAGTTGGGCATAAGAAAACCCGCCACGCGGTCGTGACGGGTTGGGCAGATTTTCCTGCCGTCTAGGTGAAGTAGGGCGCATTGAGGTCCACCCCCGCTCTTACGGCTTTGGCACGTAGGTTTTCTACGTATGCGAGCGCACGGCGCACGTCCTGGTCTGAACCGCTAGCGGCGGCGGCGAACATATCGCGCGCAATAGCGCACACGGTGGCCAGTCGTTGCCGCTTTAGTGCATGGGCGTATTCGGCGGCGGCTGTCGGTGGCAGGCGGTGCCCACCGCGTACGGTGCCGAGCGCATCGGTTAGAAGGCCCTGAACGTGGAAGTCGAGCTGTCCCTTGCGGCGCAGTTCGGTGTAAACCAGTTCGGCGCTGGCTACGGTGTCCGCGTGGCCGTCGTTGGCGAGCTTTTGGGCCTGGGACACAATCGCTTGCCAAATTGCGTGGTGTTGTGTCGTTGGCCAGTCACCGGCGAGAAGGTCCTGATCGAGGTTGAGTATGTCGGCGGCGGTGTTGGAGGTCAGCGCGGCCATGAGCAGGCCAGTCGCGGTGCTGTCCGCGAATGCGCGCATCGTGGTAATTTGATTTTGCTTGTGGCCCTCGGTATTTGCCGGGGGCTTCGTTTTTGTCGTCATGGTTTAGTCCCAGTTGTCCGTGGCGGTAAAAATTTGGTCGGTGTCGGCGGGGTCGATTCGTAGCGTCTTCCCGGCTTTGTAGGCCCTTAGCTTCCCTTGTGCGATGTAGCGGCGAAGGGTTCGTTCCGATAGCCCCGTGCGCTCTGCTTCCTGCCGGATCGAGCGGTAAGTCCGAAGATTGGTCTTCGACATGGTGTTTTCCTTCTGTGGAAAGTTGGCCCGAATGTGGGCATGTCGTATTTGCGAGCCGGTGGCTTACTCGCGCCCGAATTTGGGCATGAAAAAAGGCCCTGAACTGGTGTTTTCCAGTCCGGGCCTTGATTGGCTTTTGGCAGTCTTCTGCCGCGTGATCCAAGATACGCTTTTGAAAGTCCGAATGCAACCGTCTGCGTCCGCTGTGGTGCTAACGTGTCCGCTGTAGACAACCTTAGCGGGGCGCACTTCCTACGGTTCGGGCAGCGGCCAACTGCGGCGAGTTCGGCAAGGGGAAGGCTTGGGGGAATTCTCGCGTTAGGGGAAAGTTAAGGGAATGACCAAACGGGAATTTCTGAAAAACATGGCGTGACCAGCCCCGAAAGGGGGAATAAATTCAGTCCTCCTATGCTCCACAGGAACACAAAGGCCAGGTCCTCCCGGGGACCTGGCCTTTGGCGTTGGTGGTCACCAGGGGCCCAGGCAGCGGTTGCTGCGCGGTAAGCTCCCGGAAAAGTCTGCAAATAGAAAGCGCCTGCGTGAACTCTTACCTTTCCCGTTACGACACGATGGCGGATCGTGCGGCTGCTCAGGTGATTGCGCAGTATTCGACGAGTTTTTCGTTGGCTACGAAGGTGTTGGCGCCGGGGGTGCGCCGCGATATTCGTAATTTCTACGCGGTGGTGCGTATCGCGGACGAGATCGTCGACGGTGCCGCGCATCAGGCCTACGCAGACCCCGAGACCCTGCTTAACGCCTACGAGGAGCAGGTCCTCCAGGCCGCTAACCAGCGCTTTCACACGGATCCGGTGCTGCACGCGTGGGCGAATACGTATCGGCGTTGTCGCCTCAACGCGGAGCACCTCGAGGCGTTTTTCGCGTCGATGCGCGCGGACCTCAACCCGCACGCTTTTTCCCCGGCGGAGTTGGAGACCTATATATATGGGTCGGCCGAGGTGATTGGCTTGATGTGTTTGGACATTTTCTTCCCAGAGCGCCAGGCACCCCATCCCGAGAAACTTCAGCGTGGCGCCCGCGCGCTTGGTGCGGCGTTCCAGCGCATCAACTTCCTGCGCGATTTCGGGGAGGATCAGGACAGTCTCGGGCGGGCGTACTTTGGGCGCATGCTTGACGACGACACCAAGCACGCCATCACCACCACCATCCACACCGAACTTGATCAGGCCTTGGAGGCGATCCCGTTGCTGCCTCGCGGGGTGCGTGGGGGAGTGGCGGCCGCGGAGGCGCTGTTCCGTGAACTCACGGAGATCGCGGAGCGCACCCCGGCCGCGCAGTTGACGCAGCAGCGCATCAGTGTGCCGCAGCGCCGCAAGGTTGCGCTGACGGCGAAGGCGATTGCGAGGGTTGGGCTATGACAACTGCGGTGGTGATCGGCGCGGGTGCTGCCGGTTTGGCTACCTCGGCGCTGCTGGCGCGGGAGGGTTACGAGGTCACGGTGGTCGAGCGCCTCGGCTCGCATGGCGGCCGCGCCGGCAACGAAACCGTCCAAGGTTTCCGTTTTGACACCGGCCCGAGCTGGTACCTCATGCCGGACGCCTTTGACCACTTCTTCGCACTCTTTGGCAAGCGCACCGAGGACGTGCTGGATCTCAAGCCGCTCACGCCCGCATACCGGCTCTTCCCCGAGAACCACAACCCGATCGATGTGGAGTCGGGCCGCGACAATGCGATCCGGCTTTTCAACAGCATCGAGCCCGGCGCCGGCGCCCAACTGGCCAGTTACCTCGACCGCGCCGCCGAGACCTACGACTTGGCGCTGCGCTACTTCCTCTACACCACCTTTTCCACGCTGAAGCCCTTTGCCAAGATCCGCGGCCAGTACGGCAAGTTGCTGCGTTACCTGGTCGAGCCGCTGGATCGCTTCGTCGCAGGCCAGTTCAAGGACACGCGCCTGCGCCAGATGCTGACGTACCCTGCGGTGTTTTTGTCGTCGCATCCCGCGCGCACGCCGGCGATGTACCACCTGATGAGCCACACGGACCTCACCCAGGGCGTGCTGTATCCGCGGGGTGGGTTCGCGGCGGTGATGGATGCGCTCTACGAGCTGGCGCTCGAGCAGGGCGTGAAGTTCCGCTTCAACGCGGACGTCGCTTCCATCACGTACAGCGGTGGGCGGGCCACGGGCATTTCGCTTATCGACGACACCCTCATCCCCGCCGACCTCACCATCTCGTGTGCCGACCTGCACCACACCGAAACCCGGCTGCTGCCGCCGAAGCTGCGCACGTATGACGAGTCGTGGTTCTCCCGCCGCGATCCGGGCCTGCGCACCGTGCTGGTCATGCTGGGCGTGAAGGGTGAGATCCCCGAGTTGGCCCACCATAACCTGTTGTTCAGCGAGGACTGGGACGATGACTTCGCCACCGTCTTCGAGGGCAAACCGGCTGCGCGGCCGTTGGGGGCGTCGCAGTCGATCTACGTGTCCAAGCCGAGCGCGACCGACCCCGGCGTGGCGCCCGAAGGCGACGAGAACCTGTTCGTGCTTGTGCCGGTAGCCGCCGAGGAGACGATCGGCCACGGCAACATGTACCGCGATGGGGCCTCCCCGCAGGTGGACCTGATTGCCAACGCTGCCATTGCGCAGATTGAGCAGTGGTGTGGGGTTGAGGGCCTGGGCGAGAGGGTCGTCGTTAAGCAGACGCTCGGTCCTGCAGACTTCCGCGACCGCTACCACGCGTGGTCGGGCGGGGCGATCGGGCCGGCGCACACGCTGAAGCAGTCGGCGTTTTTGCGCGGCGCAAATGCTTCGAAGAAGCTGGGAGCGCTGTACTACGCCGGAGCCACGACCGTTCCTGGGGTGGGCGTGCCGATGTGCTTGATTTCCGCTGAAAATGTGCTGAAGCGCCTGCGCGGCGACAAAAGCCCAGGCCCTCTCCGTGCCTGAAATGGGATTTGTTGAACAATTGCTCGGATTGTGGTGAAAATCACCTTGTGGTTTTCTTCCTGAGTACTGTCTAAACGTCCAGTTCAGAGGGTCAGGTTTCTAAGTTTTTGGTGTTGATCTGGCGTTTTGGCTTTCTGTAGGGGGTTTCGGACTATTCTCCAAGCCGATATTGCGCTTAAATATGTAGTTATCAGTTTGGAGATCCGTGTTCAGGTGATCTCAAGGCTGCTTCGAATATCTCCTCCGAGTTGTAAGGATTGAAGCCGTTGAAGAACGCACATTTGAAGAAGCGCGTCATGACTGCGCTTATTTCCGCCACCACTGTGGCTGGCACGATCGCCGTGGTAGCGCCTGAGGCAACTGCTGCAACCGTCGCAGACTCTTACCTCACGGTGAACGCCTACGAGAAGATGAGTGAAAAGGAACTTCACGAATACTTCGAGGCCGTTAAGAAAAGCAAGAACGAGCGAAACGGTTCGATCGGCCTGCTTCCGACCGAGTACGGCAACGGTTGGTGCATCGACTGGGGCCTGTCGAACCCTTGGGACAACACCAAGGCGGGCTACGAAGTCCGCAAGCTGACCGGTGCTTCCGGTCGTTACGGCAACGGTGAGTACATCGACGAGGACGTGCGCTACGCAGCGATCAACGTCGTCACCAAGCTCATGGAGGACTACCAGAAGCACAAGGAAGGCGAGGATAGGACCCACGCCATCAAGGTCAAGACCACCGTACTCCGTGCGCTGCTGGGCAACGACCTGACGTCCCTGAACAACGTTCGTGGCGCGATCTATGACGGCCGTCCGGACACCAGCGACCCGGGTGACAAGAACCCGGTCACTGTTGACGGCGCTCAGTTCCGTGCACTTACCGGCTTCAGCCTGGTGCACGTCACGGTGGACACCAAGAGCGGAAAGCCGAACTACGCTCTGGTTCCCGACCGCAAGATCCTCGATGGTTTCAAGTCGAAGTACCCGAAGGACGCGTACGTCACCATCATCGTGCCGAAGAACTACAACTACACGATGACGCGTCGCCTGAACCTGACGTTCCAGCGCATCATCCCGAACGAGCAGCCGGGCCTGAACCCGAACAAGAAGGACTGGGACGGCAAGATCACCGTTACCAGCTACACCACGCCGGAGGCGACCACCACGGTCACCACGGAAACGCTGGATCCGAGCACCGTCACTGAGACGGTCCCGCAGAAGCCAGTCGAAACCGTTACGACGAAGACGCTGCCGGCTACCACGATCACGTCCACCCGTACCCTGCCGCCGGTAACCAAGAACGAGAAGACCACGGTTCCGGGTAGCACGGTTGTTACCCGCACCACGGTGCCGGGCGAAGAGGTCACCAAGACCGTGATCCCGACGCCGCTGACCAACTATGTCACCACCACGGTCAACGGCAAGCCGAAGGTGGAGACCACGGTGGTTACGCCTGAGCCGTACGTGACCACGGAAACCAAGCCTGGCAAGCCGACCACGTACACCGAGACCGTCACCGCAGTCACCGAGACGATCACGCGTGAGCCGAGCGAAACTGTGGAGACCGTGACGACCACCCCGGTCAAGATCACCGAGAAGCACGTCCCGGGCACGACCGTCACCACGACGAAGACCATCACGCCGGATCCAGTTCCGGTTGAAACACAGACGCTGACCCACGTGGAGAACTACTACCGCGAGAAGGTCTACGAGAGCGTCAAGGAGATCCGCGAATACCACCACTTCGCTGGCTTCATCAAGGGCGAAAAGTCCAAGGACATTGAGCTTCCGAAGGACCTGGGTAGCTCCTGGACCTTCGAGATCATCAAGGGTCAGGACATCGTCATCGTTGAGCGCACCGAAGACGGCAAGCTCAAGATCACCCCGAAGCCGGGCTTCGAGGGCGAGGGCGACGTTGAGATCCTGATCACCGACGACCAGGGCAACCAGCACATCTACCGCGTCAAGGTCAGCGACACCATCAACGTCGAGACCAAGACGAAGATCAAGGTCAACAACTTCTTCTACACGATCAACCCGGGCAGCGAGAACCGCGTCCGCGAGGTTCCGTGGAACAAGAAGGAGAAGTACGAGTGGTACCTCGTCGACAAGGATGGCAACCGCATCGAGCCGAAGCCGGGCTCCATCGAGGTTGTCGAGGACGAGAACAAGCTCAATGTTGAGGTCAAGGATCCGTCGGTACGCGGCAACGTTGTCGTACGCATTACCGAGGACAACGGCAACATCCGCGAGAACATCGTCACCGTCGAGAACACGACCTCCGAGTTCGACGTCACTCGCCAGATCCTGAACACCTCCACGGCACTCATTGAGCGTCGCGGTGGTGACTACACCATCACGTCCGGTGAGAACCTGGTGAAGAAGGTGGAGAAGAGCGAAGACGGCAAGAACTGGGTAATCAAGCCGAAGGACGGCGCTGAGGGCACCGTCGAGATCGTCTTTACTGACGACAAGGGCGTGGAGTACAACTACACCCTGGAGATCGTGAAGGACCCGAACGGTGGTCCGTTCATGCGCGACGACTCGATTGAGAACAACGGGTCTGCAGAGATCAACCTGAAGGACGGTTGGACCTGGGAGATCGTCGACGGCAAGGACGTCGCACGCATCTTTGAGACCAACGACGGAAAGACCCTTGTCGTCGACCCGACTAACGAAGACGGCACTCCGGTTAACGAGAAGGGTGGCAACGTTGTCATCCACATCAAGGACAAGAACGGAGTTCTGTCCGCAGTGTGGACCGTACGCATTGCACCTGCCCGAAACCTTGGTCAGGTTAGCGAGGAAGAGCGCGAGCGCGATGTTGTTGATCGCTCGATCGTTCGTGTGCTCCGTGGTTTCATTGGCAATAATCAGACGCCGGGCAACAAGCTGAAGATCGTCGAGGGCAAGGATCTTCTGGCTGAGAAGTCGAAGATTGAAGAAAATGACGATTTTGAGCTCTACTTCAAGCCGGGTGCTGACGGCCGCGTCGTCGTCAAGGAAGAGCAGCCGTTCGTAACTGACGGCAAGGTCGAATACAAGACCATCACGAAGCACATCTACAACGTGAAGCCAGCACAGATCCGTGAGATGACCTACAACATCACGGCGGACAACTTCCTCAACCTGGGCGGCAACAAGCTCTTCATCGTCGAAGGCAAGGACCTCATCGCAGGTGATGCGGAGGATGGCAAGGACACCCTGAAACTCGACCTGAAGGCCGATGCTGAGGGCAAGGTTGTCATCGAGAACCGGACCGATGATGGATACGTCTACGAGCGTTACACCATCAACGTCACTCCGGGTCGCAACGCTAACGTTGAGACCATCAAGCGCCGCATGACGGTTAATGGCACCGCACAGGTGAACTTCAACGAGGTCAAGGACTACCCGGATACCTTTGAGGTCATCAAGGGCAAGAACCTCGTTGATGTGCAGGAGCGCGATAAGAAGCTCATTATCACCAGCCCGAAGGGTGAGACCGGCACCGCTGTTATCGAGGTCAAGGACAAGCGTGGCGTCTGGGCTCGCTACGAGCTCGAGCTGACTGACGCACCTGTTAAGGATCGCGAGTACACCGTCTCGACGAACTCTGAGTTCATCGCCACCATGGTGCACCAGGAGAACTCGTTCAAGATCCTCGAAGGTGCCGAATTCTTCCAGGCACCGAGGGACAGCAACGGTCAGTGGATTCTGAAGCCGAAGTCCAACGCAGCTGGCAAGTCCGGTTTGGTCGTTGAGCTCGACAAGAACGGTAAGGAAATCAACCGCTACCGCCTGAAGATCACGCAGGGCAAGTCCGCCGCTACCTACCAGCAGCGTGACTACGTGATCGAAGGTAAGGAGCGTCAGTTCGAGGCACTCAAGCCGGAGAACACCTTCGTTGTGGTTTCTGGTGGCGAGCACGCTGATACGAAGACCGAGAACGGCAAGTTCATCATCACCCCGAAGAAGGGCACGGTTGGTGAGACGATCCGCGTCGAGGAGCGAAACTCCAACGGCGATATTGTCCGCAACCTGATTCTGGGTGTGGTGAAGGAAGGTGCCGTTACCGAGAACGGTGCTCCGGCTGGCTCGAACAAGAACCTCCCGGATGTCACGATCGACAACAGCACCAAGAACGGTGACGTTGTTGTTCACCTGTACTTCAAGGATCCGGTCAAGGACGTCGGTGTGGTCGGTGAGAGCAACGGCACCAAGCTTGTGCCGACCGATAAGGGTGCAGACCTGATCATCCCGAAGGATCTTGCTGAGAAGGCTAGGAAGTGCCTTGCTGATCAGAAGGCCAAGGGTAAGCCGCTCAACCCGGCTGAGTGCGGTCTTCCGAGTGGTTTCTTCCGCTACACCGAACAGGGTGCACAGAGCCACGACATTCAGGAGTTCAACTTCGAGTTCCTCCTGAACAAGGAGACGAATAATCAGACCACCAAGGGCTCCTCTGAGCTCGACGGCACGTGCATCGCCGGCATCGTCGGCATGACCGCGCCGCTGCTGCTGGCTATCCCGCTGGGTATCCTGTCGCAGGTTCAGATCCCGGGCCTAGAGCAGGTCTCCGCCCAGGTCAACGCGGCAATCCGTCAGGCGAACGACCAGATCCAACGCGGTTTGGGCATCCACGACGAGAACCGTGCACAGCGTGCGGCTGGCATCCAGGGTGCGTTCGCTATCGAGAACCCGCAGATGATCGGCCTCGCAGCCGGCGCTCTGGGTGCGATCACCCTCGGCCTCCTGGCAGTCGACGGCGTCATGCGCGCATGTGGCGCAGGTGAGTACACCTCCTCCTACATGTTCGGCAAGGCGATCGACAACGAGACGCTCATGAAGGGCTCCTCCGACAAGATGCCGGAGTCCAAGGACAAGGGCACCGAAGAGAACAAGCCCGCTGAGGACAAGTAAACCCGCAGTGAGCTAGCCCGCCAGGCGAAAGCCCGGCGGGTTTTCTCTTGCGCATTTACTTTGCGACGACCCCACGAACCACCCGGTCAAGCCACCCCAACGCATAGTCATAACCCGTCTGGCCGCCCACCTTGAACCCACCGGGGATGTCAGTGAAGCCCAACTTGTAATACGACATGTGCCGCGGCCCGAAATCGCCAGCACGCTGGGCCGACGACACCAGCACAGCATTCTGGGGATCCTCGTAAGTGGCGCGCAGGCCGGTCACATCCAGCACCTGCCCGCACAACGCCGCCACGGTGCTATGCGCCCAGGCCTGGCGGCCCTCGGTGCCGGTTGGGGTGCGGGGGATCACGCCGAGGCGATGCAGCTGCCAACTGAACTGCTCCACAGCATGGATGGTGCGAAACACTTCGAGGGTGAGATCGAGCCAGGCGGTGGTGTCGTCGTCAAGCAATTGCGCCGCCTGATCGCGCAGAGGCTCAAGCGCCTGGAATAGCCACGGCCAGGTCACGCCCTCCTTGGCCAACTCCGGCAGTGCGGCGAGCAGCGCGATGGCGGCTTGTTCGGCTGGGGGAGTGGTGCTGGTGCGCGCTGCGTGCTGCCCGAGGGCGGTGGCGGCGGTGGTGGCTTCGATGATGATTTGGGGGATGAGGGTGGCGTCGATAAGTGAGAGGCCCGACTGCTCAAACGCCTCGGGCACCGGCAGCCCCTGCGCGCGTAAGTCGCGGTAGCGGGCGACGCGGATGCCGGTGATGGCGTTGAAGGGGCCGGGTGTGACATTGCGCATGGCCACATCCGCAAGTGTGCGCAGCGGGCTCGTGGGCTCGGTCGCGCACGCCATGTCCGCGCCGTTGCACAGGGAGAGCACCTTGCCCTCCAGGCCGGTAAACGGCGTGGTGCGGGTGCCGGCGAGGCCCTCGAACGCGGGGTTGAGGGTCGTGCCACCGGTCTGCACCGTCTCCCCGTTGCGGCCGCGCACGCCCGCAGGTGGTTCGGCGTAGAGGCGCGAAGGTTGCTGCGGCGCCGGGTCACCCAGCGGCGCGCGGGCGGGGTCGGCGAAGAGAAGGACGGCGGCGATGTCATCCGCACCCACACCCCGCACGCGACCGGCGGCAACCTCCGCCGCCGCATCACCGACCAGGTGGGCGCCCTGGGAGTAGCCGATCAAAATGAACCGGGTGCCGGGGCAATGCCGGGCCACGGTCTCCATCACCAAGGTGGCCACGTCGCGGCCGTAGCGCACCGACTCCCCATAAGTGGCCGCCTCGGTGCCTTCCGGAACGTTGCCCGAGGTACCGAACACGCTGAAGCGGCCCAGCGACGCCGGGTACTTCACCTGAAACGTGGACACCGTCCGGGCGCCGAAACGCGTTTGGAGGTCGTCGGCGGGGGAGGAGGTGTCGTCGAAAAGCGACTCGCGCGCGGACGGATGCCACGAATGCGAAAACCCGGACCCCGCCGCCTGAATCACATGCACGGGGTGGCACCGCAACTGCAACGCCTGCGCCTGCGGCGCCGCGAGCGGCACAAGCGCAGCAGACAGCAGGAAAGCTAAGGGGCGTCTCACACCGTCAACTCGGGGTGCAGGTCCTTGAACGCCATCGTGCGACGCTTCCGCAGCGCGAAACACGTAATGGCGATGGACAGGGCCGCGACGAACAACAGGACCGTAAGCGCAGTCCACAGACGCGGGTCATACGACGGCGCACCGAACAGGGCGTAGCGCACCAAATCCACCGAATAGCGCATCGGATCCCACGTGTGCACCCACTGGATAAACCCAGGCTGCACCTCCGGCGGATACAGGCCGTTCGACGCCACCAACTGCAGCGACATCAACGCCATCGTGGCCAAACGGCCAGGCGCCGGGCCCAACGTGGTGTTCAACGCCATAATCGCCGAGATAAACACCCACGACACGAACACCAACACGCCGAACAGCGCCACCGGGTGCTGCGGCTCCACCTTCAGCACACCAACCTGCACCACCCACAGCGCCACAGACTGCGCAAAGCCAATGATCACGGAAGGGATCATCGTGTACAGCATCACGCGGAACGCGCTCACGCCCGAGTCGATGGCGCGGCGGCTAAACGGCTTCATGATCATGTAGGTGATCAGCACACCGAACCATTGCGACAGGGCCAGGAAGAACGGGCTCAAACCCTTACCAAAGTAAGTCACGCTGTCGCCCGTGTGCTGCGGGGTCACCGGATCCGCGGCGGCGTGGATCGCCTTGTCCAGGCGTTCGCCTTCCCACTTCGGGGCTTCCTTGGCGCCGTCCGCAAGTTTCATGGAGAGCTCGCCGGTGCCGTCAGAAAGTTTCACCAGGCCGTCGTTCAAATCGCTCAGGCCCACCACCAACTGGTTCGAGCCGGCCGCCAACTTTGAGGTCGCATCCGTCGCCGTATTCGCAGCGACGACCAACTTCGACGTACCGTCCTTCAGCGTCGTAATGCCGGCCAGCAGCGTGCCCGAACCGTCCTGCAGGCGGGCCAGACCCTCCGCAAGAGTGCGGGCACCCGCTACGGCGCTATCCACGCCGCCGCGGTACTGCGCGGTCGGATCAGACAACTGCGTGGCCAACTCGTGCGCACCGGCCTGCAACTGCATCAACTGGCCAACCAGGTCGTTGCCCGGCACCGCCTGCAGCGGACCAGCGTTCAACTGTGCCTTCACGCCACGAGCTTGCGCGGCCAACTCGTTCGAGCCCGGGATAGGGGAGCGGTCCAGATCCGCGATCACGCGGTCCAGGTTCGCATTGACGTCAGCCAATGCCGCCTGCGCCTGGTTCAACGTGCCAGCAAAGCCGGTGAGCTTATCCACGCCACCGGCGATCTTCGTCGCACCGGCACCCAACTGCTGGGTACCCGCCTGCAACTGATCCAGGCCGTTAGAGAGCTTGGAGGCGCCGCCGGATGCGGTGGTGATGCCGTCATTAAGCTGCGCCGCACCGTCCTGCAACTTGGCCACACCGCCGTCGAGCTTGCCCACCGCACCCGGCATCTGCTGCACCTTGTCATTGAGCTGCTGGATACCGTCGTTGAGCTTCGTGCCGCCGTCGTTGAGCTTCTGCGAGCCGTCCTTGGCCTTATTCGCACCGTCGTCGAGCTTGCCCGCGCCATCTGCGGCGTCCTGCACGCCCTGCGACAACGTATTAATGCCGACGAACAGCTGGTCCACCACCTTCTCACCAACCGAGTTCGACACCGCAACCGCGACCGCCTCACCGGCTTTATCACCCAACACCGTCGGGATGAAACCGTTCGTCTCATTCAAGGTGATGTTGATCTTCGCCGAATGTGGATCCTCTGACTTCACGCTGGTCACAGCCTCAGAGAAGTTCGTCGGAATCTCCATACCCAGGTAATACGTGCCGTTAGCAATGCCCTCCTTGGCCTCCTCGGCACTGACCAACTGGAAATCCAACGGACGCTGCTCCAACAGCTCGTCAACCACCTGGTCGCCGTTCTCACCCTCATCCGAGTTCACCAACGCAACCGGCAACTTGTACAAATTGCCCAGTGGATCCCAATACGACCACACAAACAAACCGCCGAACAGCAACGGCAGCAACATGATGGCAACAAGGGCAAGCGGTGGGAGCTTGCCGTTCAAAAACTTCCGGAAATCGGTTCCGATATGCAGGCCGCTCATAGCCCCTCCTCATTGACCGTATTCACCATCACGGGAAGGTGGACCGCGACGCCGCGGAGGTCGCTAAGAAGCAACTTGCGCAACTTCATGTCACGGACCTGATCGATGTCGTCGACAATGAGCAACTTCGCCTCCGGACGCGAAATCAACGCAAGCAACACGCGCAAGCGGAAGCGCTCCAGCGGAGTAATGTCGCCGACCTTGGCCAGCAGATCCAGCTCCTCCAACTGCAGCGGCTCCAACCACTTCTCCACGTACGGATGCGCCTTAATCGCCTCCGGGCTGCGCGGGGTGCGCTTGAAGAAACTCTGCGACCACGCAATCTGCTCCCGCACCGCATCCCGCACGCGCACCAGACGATCAATCGAGTCGATCTCCGGCACGCCCGCCAACGCAATATCGCGGAAGCGGTCGTGGTGGGTGGTCGGTTCGCCGTCAAGCAGAATCGTGCCCTCTGCAGGGCGGAAGCGACCCGCCAGCGCGAGGCTGAGCAGCGTCGAATCGGACTCGCGCGCCGTGTTGAGCAGGGTCAAACCGCGGCCGATGTCGAACGACTCCGGCTCGTCACCACTGCGCAGCACAAGGCCCTGTACCGACAGGATTGCAGACATTCGGTCCCCTAACCGTAGGGTGGACTATCACTTAACTCGTGATATGGTGCTCCCCAATTCAATCACTGTCAAACCCAGAGTGGGGAGTGCCATGCGTGCAGACGCCCGCAAAAAACGCGACCAAATCATCACGGCCACACTCCAACAGATCCAAACCCGCCCCAGCTCCGAAATCACACTCGAAGGCATCGCCGCCGACGCCGGAGTAGGCATCGCCACCCTCTACCGCCACTTCCCCTCACGCGCATCGCTTTACGACGCCTGCGCCGTCGTCTACATCGACAACCTCCAAACCCTCCTCAACGGCACCCTCGCCGACTTCGACCGCGACCCCCAAGGCAGCTTCGAACGCTTCGTCTGGGCCATCGTCGACTCCGGCGTCGGCATGCTCGCCACCGCCCTTGCCGCCGAACCCTCCGCCGACGGCCCCCGCATCATCGTCGAACGCCGCGAGACCTTCATGCACAACGTGCAATTGCTTATCGACGAAGCCGTGCCCCACAACATCGTCGCCCCCGGCCAAACCGCGCTGCAGCTCGCCACCGAACTGATCGTGGCCACCCGACCGCTTGCCTCACCCCTGGCCGATCTGCTCCCCGACGTGCGCGATCGCCTCGTCCGCCACCTCATGGCCGGCTGGCGCGCGAACGTATAGGCGTTCGGGGGCGGGGCTGGGCCTGGAAGGGACGTGGCGCTAGTCCTCCAGGCGGTGGCGGCCTGCGGAATCGTCAGAATCGTCGGCCGAACGTGCTTCGCGGTCGTCCTCGGTAGTGGTGGAGTAGACCAGCGTGGAGGTCCCACCAGCGCCAGCACCGCCAGCACGACCAGCGCCGCCCTCGGCGACCGAGACGAGGTCGAGGTCGGCGGGGGAGTCGTCGCGAAGTTCGGCGATTTTGTCCTTGAGGAAGAACTCCCACGCAGCCCATGCGCTACCTGCGGCGACGGCGCTGAGCGTCGACCACTTGATCACAGAGCCGATGGTGCCGAGCACGCTGCGGCCTTCGTCCTTCTTCTCCTTGGCGTGGTCTTTAAGGAAGGCGAGTTGGGCGGCGCGCAGGGGAGCGTCGGCGTCGAAGGCGGCGCGGCGGCGGTCGAGGCGCTCGTGGGCCTTGCGGGTGATTTCACCGGCTTCGGCGCGGGCGGCGCCGTAGAGCTCCTGGAGTTGGTCGCGGTCGAATTTGTCGGTGAGGTCGGAGAGGTCGCCGTCTTTAAGCGTGTCGATGAGGGACTGGTAAATGTCGCGCTCGCGTTTGTCGTTTTGGTCGCGGAAGTACTTCAGGCCTTGGTTTGCGAGGGCGTAGGCCATGCCGATGGTCCTGAGGTTCATGGGTGCTCCTTTGTTTAGTGGGTTCAAGTTTTGTTCGATTGGTTCGGTGTCTAGCGTAGCGAAGCCCCCGCAGAACGGCTCCGTACCAAGCGTTACGCAAAAATGAACCAAGCGGTTCAGTTTGCGGTATTTACATTCACGAAAACCAGCCGCATGACCTGCGCAAACGGGCAAAATAGACAACCTTGATTGTGGCGCGGAAACGGGCAACATAAGTTTCAAGTCACCGTTTAACCACGGTGCAACAAGTCCCGATGACAGCCAGCCGAGAGAAAGGTCCGCCATGTTCGAAGCCTCCCCTTCGACCCGGCTTTCCGCCTCGGCACCCATCGACCGCGAGGGCGCTCCGGTGATCCGCCGCCCCCGCCCGAAGCGCCAGCGCACCGCGTTGAGTTTCGAGATCATTCCGCCGCGCCCCTCCGACAGCGTGGCCAAGATGGACGAACTCATTGCGGGCCTGGCCGCCTACAACCCGGATTACGTCTCCGTGACCAGCTCGCGTCGCAGCGAGTGGCTCGAAGGCACTGCCGCGGTGATCTCCCGGATTGCGGAAACCACTGACCTGCGCCCGATCGCTCACCTGGCCTGCACGGCGGGTACGCGCGAGGAGCTCACCGAGTGGATCCGCACGCTAATCGACGCCGGCGTGCGCGGCTTCCTCGCACTCCGCGGCGACCTGCCCGAAACGGGCATGCCGGAGCACTACCTGCAGTACGCCACCGACCTGCTCAATCTCATTGAGGAGGTGCAGGAGGAGGAGGCGTTTCGCCTCGCCGCCGGCAAGCTCGCGCTGTCGGTTGCGTGCTACCCGAAGGGGCATGAGGAGTCGCGAAATTTCGACCATGACCTGGATGTGCTGCTGACTAAGCAGCGCCTGGGTGCCGATTTTGCGATTACGCAGCTTTTCTTCGAGGCGCAGGATTACCTGGACTTTGTCGAGGTGGCACGCCTGGCTGGTGTGCGTATTCCGTTGATTCCGGGGATTATGCCGATGACTTCCCTGAAGCGTGTGCGCCGGATGGGTGAGTTGTCGGGGTTGGAGGTGCCTGAGGTCGTCGAGAAGCAATTGCTCGAAGCTGACGACGAATACGAAACCGGCATGCAACTCACCGCCAACCTTGCGCGGGAGATTTTGGACGCCGGCACCGGCGGACTCCACGTGTACACCCACAACAACCTGGCCGTCACGCGGGACTTCTTGGACCGCATCGGCATCCAATAGATAAAGGACAAACCATGACCACCTTCCCCAAGGCAACCATCGAGGGTTACCCGCGCATCGGCGCGAACCGCGAGCTGAAGCACGCGCTTGAGAGCTACTGGGCAGGGCGTATCGACGCCGACACGTTCCGCTCCACCGCCCGCGCCCTCCGCGTGAACAACTACAACCATCTGCGCGACCTCGGCCTCACCGAGGATTACGCCATCCCCGCCGACGTCGCCCTCTACGACCAGGTGCTCGAGACCGCCCTGACCGTGGGCCTCGTGCCGGGCGGGGTGGATCTGGACGAGGAGTTCGCGCTCGCCCGCGGCAACGCCACCCGCGTGCCGCTGGAGATGACCAAGTGGTTCGACACCAACTACCACTACCTCGTGCCGGAGATCGAGGCTGGTCAGGAGATTAAGGCCGTGCCGGAGCGCATCCTGCGCATCGTCGAGGAAGCCGCCGAGGCCGGCCACAAGGTTCGCCCGTTCCTCGTTGGCCCGGTCACCCTCATTGCGCTGTCCAAGCCTGCCGAGTGGTCGCTGCTGCCAGCGCTTGTCGACGCCTACGCCGAGGTATTTAAGGCCCTCAAGGACGCCGGCGTGGAGTGGATCCAGATCGCCGAACCGGCCGTGGTCGCCGACCTGTCCACCCCGGACGCCGAGATTGCCAAGTACCTGCGCTCGGCATGGTCTGATCTGCTCGGCCGCGAGGACCGCCCGAACGTCTACCTGACCACCCCTTACGGCTCCGCCCGCGAGGCACTGCCGGTCCTCGGCGAACTCGGCGTGGAAGCACTGCACGTCGACCTTGCCCCGTGGACCCTCGACGCCGACGCCGGCTACCCGGAGCGCATCCGCACCACCATCCCGGAGACCACCCACCTCGTCGCCGGCATCATCGACGGCCGCAACGTCTGGGCCGCCAACCTGCGCGAACGCACCGAGGTCCTCGAGTCCCTCGGCCGCCCGGTATCCGTCTCCACCTCCACCTCGCTGCAGCACGTGCCGCACACCCTCAAGGCCGAGCGCAACCTGCCGGTCGAGGTCGCACCGTGGCTGTCGTTTGCTGACGAGAAGCTCGCCGAGATCCAGGCACTTGTCGCCGGTCCGGAGGCCGCAGCCGAGGCGTTCGCCCAGTCCGACCGCGCTGTGCGCACCCGTGCAGAATCGACGACGATTCACAACCAGGCGGTTGTGGACCGCGTGGCAAAGCTGCCGGAGGGCGAAGTCAAGCGCGAGCCGGCCTTCGAAGAGCGCATCAAGATCCAGCGCGAAGAACTGAAGCTGCCCACCCTGCCAATCACCACGATCGGTTCCTTCCCGCAGACCCAGGAAATCCGCAAGGCCCGCGCCGACCACCGCGAAGGCACCCTTTCCGACGCCGACTACAAGGAAGCCCTCAAGGCCGAAATCAAGCAGGTCATCGAACTGCAAGAAGAGATCGGCCTCGACGTCCTCGTCCACGGCGAAGCCGAGCGCAACGACATGGTCCAGTACTTCGCCGAACTCCTCGACGGCTTCGTCGTCACGGAAAACGGCTGGGTCCAGTCCTACGGCTCCCGCTGCACCCGTCCGCCAATCGTCGTCGGCGACGTCTCCCGCCCGAAGGCCCTGTCCGTCGACTGGTCCGCATACGCCCAGTCCCTCTCCGACAAGCCGGTCAAGGGCATGCTCACCGGCCCGGTGACCATCCTGGCCTGGTCCTTCAAGCGCGACGACGTGCCGCTGTCCGTCTCCGCTGACCAGATCGGCGTCGCCCTTGCCGACGAAGTCGCCGACCTCGAGGAAGCCGGCATCAACGTCATCCAGATCGACGAGCCGGCCCTGCGCGAACTGCTGCCACTTCGTGCCGACGACCGCGCCTCCTACCTCGACTGGGCCGTCCGCGCCTTCCGCCTCGTGTCCTTGAACGCGAAGCCGTCGACCCAGATCCACACCCACCTCTGCTACTCGGAGTTCGGCCAGATCATCGACGCCGTCGCCGGCCTCGACGCCGACGTCACCTCCATCGAGGCAGCCCGCTCCAAGATGGAACTGCTGGAAGATATCGACGAGACCTTCCACTCCGAAATCGGCCCCGGCGTGTGGGACATCCACTCCCCACGCGTGCCGTCCACCGAGGAAATCGCGGGCCTGTTGCGTGCCGCGCTCAAGAATGTGCCGACCGAGCGCCTCTGGGTCAACCCGGACTGCGGCCTGAAGACCCGCGGCTACGCCGAGGTCGACCCGTCCCTGCGTAACCTGGTCGCCGCCCGCGACGAGGTCGTCGCCGGCCTGTAGGTTCCGGTCGCGCCGGGGCGTGCTCTGCCGCGCCGGTGCGCCGGTGCCCCGGTGCGCCGGTGCCCCCGCCCCCGCTTCGAGTTTCCAGCGAACTAGTTGTAGCGAACCGCCCGAAAACCGCGATTCGCTGGGTGTAGTTCGCTGGTTTCTTTCGTTTCAGGGGTGCGGCGCGGCGCGCTTTACGGGAATCGGGATTGGCGTTGCCTTGGACGTTGCCGGGTCGCGGCGACTTGCGGCTCACCGCGCTTGTCTGCCCGTGCTTTCGCCTCCCGTATCCGGCGGACGCATTCCTCCGGATTCCGGAGTATCTCCCGTGTGAAAAATCGGATGACCTCGTATCCCTGCTCACGAATCCAAGTTTCGCGCTTGAGTTGAGAGAGGACGGCATCGTGAGGCTTGTTCTCGAACTTATCGAGGCCATCGATCTCAATAACGAGATTTCCCCAGATCAGGTCGACTCGGAAATCTGGTCCGATCCACAGTTGCATCTCCACCTCAATACCGTTTTCGTGGAGGATCACACGCAGGAGGGTCTCGTACGGTGACTCTGACCAAGGAGACGCAAGTTCGAGTGCCCGCCGTGCGTTCGCAATCCCTCGTTTTCCCTTGAGACGGGCAATTTTGGCTTGGATGGTCTCCCATCGTCTCCGCTTTTCTTGGAGGGTGCCGAAGCTTAGAAGCCAGTCCATCGCGACCGCGCCCTGACGCACGCCGTGAAACCGCGCGATGTCGATCGCGGTGCGCTCTGGGCTTGTCACCTGTATTTTTCGGTCCGCACCGATGCAGTCGGTCCGGTGGATGCAGTAGACGTCCGATTCAGGGATCCGCATGTGACGGTAACGCAGACCGTCGGGCCAGTCTTTCGTGGATGGTGGCGTACCGTGCGTTTGTGCGAGCTCGATGACTTCCTTGCCGTCCGGGATGGTCCACATGTTCAGTAGGCGGGCGGCCGAGCGACTCACCAACACCGAGCGATGGGCCGATGAACCTGCTGCGTAGCAGCGTAAGTACTCGCGCTCGTACGGCCGCAGCGCGTTCCACGCTTCGAGGCGCACGTATCGACGCGATGCAACTTTTACGCATGCTTCCGCCTCGGCGACCGCCTGGCCGACGAGCAATTGCGTCAACTTTTCCCCAACCATATGACCCCCCGGTTTATGATGCTGGATTAAAAGTATCCGCTGGGGAGCCGATGCACAAGAGCAACGTGCTAACCGAGGCCTCCGATCGAGTTTCCAGCGAACCAGTCCCAGCGAATCGGCAATTTTCGACGATTCGCTGGGATTGGTTCGCTGGGTTTGCGATCAAAGTCCTGGACCGCCCAGGACAGCCCAGGACACCAAGACAGCCCAGGACGGCTCGGCACGCCCAACCGCCGACCCGGCGAACGCCCGCGGACGATTCCGCGTAGTCTGGTCGGCATGACTCAGAAGACACAAACGATGACGTTGCACACGAACCACGGCGATATCGTGATTGACCTGTTTGGCAACCACGCGCCGAAGACGGTTGAGGTAATCACTGGCCTGGCGACGGGCGAGCAGGAGTACGCCACGAAGAACGCCCAGGGTACGACCGAGGGCCCGTTCTACGACGGTGCGATTTTCCACCGCATCATCCCGGGTTTCATGATCCAGGGCGGCGACCCGACCGGCACCGGCACGGGCGGCCCGGGTTTCCAGTTCGCGGATGAGTTCCATCCGGAGCTGCAGTTTGATCGTCCGTATCTGCTGGCTATGGCGAATGCGGGCCCGGGCACGAACGGTTCCCAGTTCTTCATCACCGTGGACGCCACCCCGTGGCTGAACAACCGCCACACCATTTTCGGCGAGGTGACGGATGAGGCGTCGAAGAAGGTTGTCGACGAGATCGCGAACGTGCAGACCGGCCGCATGGACCGTCCGGTTGAGGATGTTGTGATCAACTCGGTCGAGGTCAAGTAACACGTCTCGATCAGCCCCTGCCAGTTGGCGGGGGCTTTTTCGTGCCCAAAGTACGCTGAAGGCCATGTTCCCCAATGCCATGAAGAACACGTTGAAGAATGCTCCGGCCACCTCCGTTATTGCTGCGTTGTGCACGTTGGTGTTTGTGGTGACGGCGGTGCAGTCGCGAAGTGTGATGGACGTTTGGGATTCGCAGGTGGGGGAGCAGATGATCCTGTTCGGCCCGTTGGTGTACGACTGGGGTTATTTGCGCACGTTGAGCGCGGGCTTTCTGCACCTGGACATTACGCATCTTGCGTTGAACATGTTTATGTTGGTGTTCATTGGCGCGGAGGTGGAGCGCTTTGTGGGGTCGGGTCCGTTTGTGGTGGCGTATTGCGCGGGGGTGCTGTGGTCGTCGATTAGCGTGCTTGCGTTTAATTTCACAACGCCGACGGCGGGCGCGTCGGGGGCGTTGTACATGCTGATGGCGGTGCTCATCGCAGTTGCTTATCGACGATCAACCGACCTGCGCGCCCCACTCACCCTGGTGGCGGTGAACGTGGTGTATTCGCTGATGTCGCCGACGGTGTCGCTGTGGGGGCACCTGGGTGGGCTTGTGGTGGGGCTGGTTGTGGGGTGGTGGCTGACCTCGCCGAATGTGCGCACGCGGTGGGTGGCGGCGTGTTCGGCGTTGGTGGCGGCGGTGCCGGTGGTGTGGCTGCTCACGGTGCCGTCGACGATCCCTGTGTACTAACCGGAGTTATCCACAAGCGTTATCCACAATGTGGAGAACTACACGCGTGTGTTTTCTCGAACGACACGTCGAACAGCGAAAACGACACGCCGAAATTACCTGGTGTTTTCGAATAATCCCCAGCACATCCACGGTTCCTGTGGAGTTGTGCACAGAGTTATCCACAGGTGTGGATAGTTGTGTTCGAATAGCTGGAGAGCAGTGTCGCTGCTGTTGGCTAGGATCAGAGCCAAAAGAAAGAAGGTGATTCTCATGAAGCTGAAAGTGCGCCGCTTTACCAATGCAGAGCTGCGAGCACGCCAACGCGGTTTGCGCGCGAAGTTAACTGAATCGTTGGGGATGGCGTTGCCATCTGATGACGTGCTGAAGGAGCTTGCCTGGTCAGGCGGGTTCACCTACGAGCAGCGAGACATCTACGACGAGTTGCGCAGGGTGGAGTCACTTCTCGGGGAGCGTTAAGCGTGGAGAAAGAGGCTGTAGAGTTCCTGCAGCAGGCACTCGACTTGGCGCTTGATGTATTGCCAGTCGCGTCCATTCGCGACGTTCGGTACAACGCCGAATCCAATACGGATGAAGATCGCGTTGTCGGTAGTTTTCAACTGCCACTTGTTTACGGATCTGGACAGTCTGACCAGGGGGTTTCGAAATCTGATTACAGTGCGATCTATCAGGTTTTTATCGAATATGAGCTCGCGATCGGTTCAGGCGAACAGTATTTGGCCGTCGATCGAAGCAAGTTCGAGATCCGCGTCCGCACTTCACCTGGTATCAGATTCGAGTATGAACGCGGATATACCTCTGCCCCCACGGCGCACATTCACTCTTCGGGGATCTCCGGGTTGTTAAGTGTTGCCCTTATGGCGAACTTCGAGGGGACAAAGGCGAAGGACAAACGCAGAGGTGATCTGCAAGCCCTGCATTTTCCCGTAGGGGGGAGACGTTTCCGTCCTTCCTTGGAGGACTTCCTGTATTTCGTTATCCGCGAATGTGGCTTCCGGGGAAGGCCAGGCTGGGAGGGTAGGCTGCTGCAGTCTCGGGAAGAATGGCTGGACAAGCAGCTCCGCGCTGCGGTCCGGGATCATCCTGCGGAGGCAGCGGAGGCGCTTCGAGACCTCGGCTACAACGTGGAGCCACCTTCTGGTGGCGACGTAGAGAAGCGTAGAAAACGTACTTGGTAGCCACCGTCGAGGCTGCTTACGAATGTTTCGGCAACCGGTTCATGCGGAAGTACCTACCCTGGGAGGGGTACATGTCAACAACAGTGAAGTAAGGAGCAAGTCGTGACTGACAAGAGCAAGGCGGAGGAGATCGTCGCTAAGGGCGAGCGTCCTGCGGGCAAGGGTCGTACCACTGAGTTGAGTGGTCAGCCGGTTGCGTCGGAGAACATTTCGGTGACGCAGGGTCGTCAGGGGGCGAATGTGCTTAACGACGTCCACCTGATCGAGAAGTTAGCCCACTTCAACAGGGAAAACGTCCCGGAGCGTATCCCGCACGCGAAGGGCCACGGCGCGTTTGGCGAGCTGCACATCACGGAGGACGTGTCGCAGTATACGAAGGCGAAGCTGTTCCAGCCCGGCACCGTCACGCCGATGGCGGCGCGTTTTTCCACGGTTGCGGGCGAGGCTGGCTCGCCGGATACCTGGCGTGACGTGCACGGTTTCGCGCTGCGTTTTTACACCGAGGACGGCAACTACGACATCGTGGGCAACAACACCCCGACGTTCTTCCTGCGCGACGGCATGAAGTTCCCGGATTTTATTCACTCGCAGAAGCGCCAGCCGAACTCGGGCTTGCGTGACGACGAGATGCAGTGGGACTTCTGGACCCGCACCCCGGAGTCCGCACACCAGGTGACCTACCTCCTGGGCGACCGCGGCACCCCGAAGACGTCGCGCCACCAGGATGGTTTCGGCTCCCACACCTTCCAGTGGATCAACGAGGAAGGCACGCCGGTGTGGGTGAAGTACCACTTCAAGACTCGTCAGGGTTGGGAGTGCTTCACCGACGAGGAGGCCACGGAGAAGGCCGGTACCGATCCGGATTTCCAGCGTGCGGACCTGTTCAACGCGATTGCAGAGGGCGACTACCCGATCTGGGACGTCAAGGTGCAGATCATGCCGTTCGAGGAGGCGAAGGATTACCGCTTCAACCCCTTCGACCTGACCAAGACGTGGTCGCAGAAGGATTACCCGCTGATCCCGGTCGGCTACTTTGTGCTGAACCGCAACCCGAAGAACTTCCACGCGCAGATCGAGCAGCTCGCGCTTGATCCGGCGAACCTGGTGCCGGGTGTGGGTCTGTCGCCGGACCGTATGCTGCAGGCGCGTGTGTTTGCCTACTCGGATCAGCAGCGTTACCGCATCGGTACGAACTACAAGGACCTGCCGGTCAACCGCCCGATCAACGAGGTGAACACCTACGCGGAGCGTGGTTCCATGGCGTACTTCTTCAACGAGGAGAATGAGCCGAACTACTCGCCGAACCGCACCGACAAGGGCGCCGGCTACTTGGACAACGGCGAGGATTCCTCCTCCAACTTCACCGATTACGGCCAGGCGGAGAACCTCTACGTCAACCCGGATCCGGAGGGTACTGACCTTGTGCGTGCTGCGTACGTCAAGCACGCGGAGGACGACGACTTCGGCCAGGCTGGCACGCTCTACCGCGACGTGTTCGACGACGGGGAGAAGGAGCGCTTCGTTCACAACATCACCAACAAGATGATGGCGATTAAGAACAAGGACGTCGAGGAGCGCGTTTACGAGTACTGGGGCAAGGTCGATGCTGACCTTGAGACCAGGGTTCGTGAGTCGCTGGCGAAGAAGCGCGCGGCACAGAACAACTAGCGCAAGATAAAGCCCGTTGAGTCAACAGACTCAACGGGCGTTTTCAGCTTCGCGGTTTTAGAAGGGTTTAGAAGGTACCGCGGACCTGGCGACCGAAGTCAGAGGTGGTTGCGTCGAGGGAGGACACCTTCTGGTCGTTGTACAGGGAGGTGTCGCCTGCGAGGCGGCCGGTCTGGGTGACGGTCAGGGTGTTGTGGAGACGGCCTTCCTTGGTGTTGCCGTCGCCGAAGGAGAAGCCGGCGAGCAGCATGTCGTCGCCAGCGTTGACCGGGTTGGACAGGGTGACCTCGAAGACGCGGACGTTGCGGTCGAAGTCGTAGCCAAGGTCACGGACGTGGGAGCCGTTGTAGCGGGTGGTGGTGATCAGACGGTCGACGCCCTCCGGGCCGGCGAAGGTGCCGACCTCAACGCGGAAGGTCACGGCCGGGAACTCGCCCCAGTAGCGCTTGTCGCCGACGTTCTTCACGCGCAGCGCGACGGAGCCTGCGAAGCCGGAAGCCTTCCAGGTGGAGGTGGTGAAGTGCGGCTGCAGGTCGAGCTCGCGCACAGCGTTCTCTTCTGCTTCGATGACCTCTTCAACCTCACCGGTGTTGGTCTCTTCGACCTCGTCGATGATGTTGGTGCCCTCGTCGGTGATGTCGTTGTTGGTGACGTCTGCTGCCTTGTCGTCCTCAACCTTGTCAACGTCATCGAGGTTCGCGCCGGTCTCGATCTTCTTGACGTCCTCGTTGTACGCCGGGTTCGGGTTGTCCACCGGGGTGGTCACCTGTGCGCCCTTGTTCGGTGCCCAGGAGCCGGCCGGGGTGGCGTAGTTCTTGACACGCACCTCGTTCTTGACCGGCATATTGGCGATCCAGGCGGTCGGGGTGGCCCAGGTGCCGTTCGGGCGGCAGCGCTGCTGGGTACCGGTCATGGTGACGGTGCGGAAGCCGTAGGTGGCCTCGCCGGTGTTGCCTGCCGGCACCTCGTACGGGCCGATCTGCTGACCGACGGACCAGCTCAGGGAGCCGGAGACGTCCCAGCCGAGGGACTTGGCCAGGGAGTAGCCGATGTTGCCCTGCAGGCCGTCCTTGGAGCCAGAGCCACCGAGCGTGATCGTCTCGGTCTTAGAACCGTTGACGGACGCGGAGATGGACTGGGTACGGGACAGATCCTGGGACAGCGGGATGGCCTTGTCGGACAGGTTGGTGGTGGAGATGGTGCCCACCGGCAGGAAGTTGTCCTTCACCTTGTACACGACGGTGCGGTAGTCCTCGGTGGAGTTGCAGACCGGACGTGGGTTGAGGACGTTGGCCTTCAGGTGGTCAGAACCACGGTAGGTGTGGATGATCGGCAGAGCATCGTTGGTTGCCGGAGTCTCCGGATAGGACTCTTCAAGGGTTTGAGCGGTTGCGGTGACTGCGGAGCCGGCGATGGCGACGGCTGCGAGTGCTGCAACGGCGGAACGGATTGCGCGCACGGGCGGTCCTTTCTCGGTGACTTTTCCTTTGAAAACGTTGAGGTGAGATTTAACTCTCACTGATAAAGTGATAATCGAGTGCACAGGTTTGTGCAGAAAACTGTTGTAGAATTCACCGAATCCGGGGGTAAACGAAACAAACGGGGCGCCGCGGAAAAACTCCGCGACGCCCCGTGTAAGCAGCGAAAACCGGTCTAACGCCAACCCATGGTCATCAGCAGGCCGAGGATCATGCCGGAAAAGCCGATGGCGTAGTTCCACGGGCCGAGTTCGGCGAGGAACTGAATTTGGTCACCGGCGAGGTAGTACAGGATCAGCCACGCTAGGCCGAGGATCATGAGGCCGAACATGATGACCTTGTACCACACTGGGGTACCACCGGTGTTGACCTTGACAGGGGTGCGGGACACGCCGGTGGAGGTGCTGCTGACCGGGCGGACCGGGTCCTTGGTTACTTTCGCTTTAGGCATCGTTGTCTCCGTTGCTTTCTGGGGTTACAGGCCGAGCCTGCGTTCCATGTTGCGTACCGCGTTTGCCGCGTTTACCGCGTTCTGGGGTGAAACTGTATCAGCCTCACCTGCAGCTGCGTTATTTTGCGGCAGCAAGGCGCCGGCGTCGAACTTCCACAGGTTGTAGTTGATGGCCTGGTCTTTGCGGATCAGGTCGCCGGCGGGGATTTCTTGGTGGCCGATCTGTCCGGCGTCGACAAGCGCGCCGGTGGGCACGGTGGGCCCGGCGACCATGCGGCCGCTCCAGCCGGAGTCGCGCAGCACGCGCTCAGCGTCCGACGGCTCGAGGTGCGTGATCTTCGGCATCTTCATCAGCATGCCGTTGGAAATGCGCAGCTCAATGGTGGTGCCGGTGGGCACGTCGGTGTTTTCACCGGCGACGGCGAGCACTTCACCCTCGGGATGCTCGGAGTCAACCTTGGTCACAGTGGCGCGCAGTTGCAGCGACGACAGGGTCGCGGTGGCTTGCTCCACGTTCAGCCCCACCAGCGACGGCACCTGGACCATGTCGGGGCCGGAGGAGACGGTGATCGCGATGCGCGAGCCCTTGGCAATCTGGGTACCGCCAGCGGGTTGCTGGCCCAGGATGATGCCTTCTTCGATGTTGTCGCTGGATTCGCGGCGCACGTTCGGGTTGAGCTCGAGGCCCGCCTTCTCCAGCTCCTCGATCGCTTCGTCCGTGGTCAGGTTGGTCACGTCTGGCACGTCCGTCATCTCCTTGCCGGAGGAAACGGTCAGTTTCACCACCGCACCCTGCTTCAGTTCGGAGCCTGCTGCCGGATTGGTTGCGATGACGTCGCCGCGTTTGATGTCCGGGCTCGGCTCGTCCATGACGGAGACCTGGAAGCCGAGACGCTCGAGTTCCTGGACGGCTTCGTTGCGCGGCTTGCCGGTCAGATCGGGGATCTGCACCATCTTTTCCTGCGTGATGGCAGGCTTGTTGCCTTCGGAGAAGTAGTCGTAGGCAAACCACGACACTGCGCCGACGAGCACCAGGCTCAGCAGCGCGGCGATCCACTTCAGCGTGTTCGAGGAGGTCTTCTCGTTCGCGGCGCGGTGGTCGGCGTAGCGGGTGTGCTGTGCGGCCTCTGGAGCCATTGCTTCTCTGCGACGCGGAGCCGGCCCACTGACCGCATCCCCAACCACAACCGTGTTGTCCACAGCATGCGCACCCGCGTCGTGCTCGGCGGCGGACAGGTGATTACGCGCAGCGGTGGTGACGTTGCCGTGCTCAAGGAGCTGCAAGTCTTCGCCCATTTCGGTGGCGGTCTGGTAGCGATCCGCCGGGTGCTTCGCCATCGCGGTGAGGATGACGGAATCCACGTTGACGGCCTCGTTGTCCGTCAGCGGGTTCGGGATCCGCTCGGACGGCGGCACCGGGTCCTCCTGCACGTGCTGGTAGGCGACGGCGAAGGGAGATTCGCCCTCAAACGGCGGCACACCGGTGACGGTTTCGTACATGACGCAGCCGAGTGCGTAAATGTCGCTGCGTGCGTCGGCCGGTTTGCCGCGGGCCTGCTCGGGGGAGAGGTACTGAGCGGTGCCGATCACCGCGGAGGTTTGCGTCATGGCGGAGGTGGAATCGTCCAACGCGCGCGCGATGCCGAAGTCCATCACCTTCACCGAGCCGGTGTTGGTGACCATGATGTTGGCGGGTTTGATGTCGCGGTGGATGATGCCAGCGTCGTGGCTGGCCTGCAGCGCGCGGGTGACCGGCAGCAGCAGCTTCGCCGCACGCTCGGGCGTAAGCGGACCTTCGTTGCGCACGATGTCGCGCAGGTTCATGCCGTTGACGCGCTCCATGACGATGTAGGGCACGTCCACACCGGAGGTTTCCACCGACCCGGTGTCGTAGACCGCCACGATGTTCTCGTGGTTCAGCCGCGCCGAGTTTTGGGCTTCGCGGCGGAAGCGCTCGCGGAAGTTCTCGTCGCGCGCCATGTCGATCTTCAGCATCTTCACGGCGACGTCACGCCCAAGCGCGACGTCAGTGGCGGCATATACGTCTGACATGCCGCCGGTGCCGATGATGTTGCCGAGTTCATATCGGTCCGCGATCAGCATTTACCTGCCACCTCCGAACAAGTTTTCAAGGTCTGGCAATTCTATCCCAGGCGCCGGCGCATTCGTCTCCTGCGTCGGGGCTGGTGCCACGCTGGTTGCCGGTGCCGACGTGGGGGCTTGCTCTGCCGAGGTCGGCGCGGTTGTTTCGGGTGCCTCGTCGTCCGGTGCAGGTTCGTGTTGCTCAGGTGGCTCGACGAAGCTCACGGTGCCGGGCGCGTGCGTCTCGGTGACCGTGGTGCGCTCGTGGTGCGTGGTGGTAGCCACGGTATCCGTCTCGGGCTCCTCTTCCTCCACTGCGGTTTGGGTGGCCACGGTCGGAGTCGTGGTCGGGGTGGAGCCGCCGATGAAGCGGTCGAACACGCCTGCGGTGTACGCCCAAGCTGCGATCACACCGACAAGCGCGAGCCCGAGCAGCGTAGCGACGACCGGCCCAGCCGCCGATTTCTTCTGCGGAGCCGGGGCAGCCGGGGCTGGTTTGGGTGCGGGGGCGGGGGGTCGTCGAGAAGCAACGGCTCGCGCTGCGGACGGCGGGTACGCGCCGGCGGGACGGGCAGTGCGTTCGCTGGCAACGTTGGCCAACATCTGAGTCGACGCGGTGGCGGACGGCTCCATGGCCACCACCTGCGTGTTCCCACCAGGCTGGGCAGGCCGCAGGCCTTGGCGGACCTGTGCGATGGCGAGCTGGAACTCGTTGCCGTCGCGGAAGCGCTGGCCGGGGGTCTTGCGCAGGGCGATCTCGATGAGTTCGCGCGCCGGGGCAGACACCGAAATCGGCAGCGCAGGCGGCTCGGCGGACACGTGGGCGAGTGCGACCGACACCGAGGAATCGCCGGTGAACGGGCGCTTGCCGGAGAGCATCTCGTAGCCCACCACACCCAGCGAATACACGTCGGAGGCAGACGTCACCTTCATGCCCTGGGCCTGCTCCGGGGAGACGTACTGGGCAGTACCCACCACCATGCCGGTACGCGTCAGCGGCACCGCGGCTGCCGCCTTGGCAATGCCGAAGTCCGTGATCTTGATCTGCCCGTTCTGGGTGATCATCAGGTTGCCCGGCTTAATGTCGCGGTGCACCAGACCCATGCGGTGAATCACCGCCAAACCGTGCGCGGCCTGCTCGAGGACGTCAAGCGCGACCGCCTCATCCAACTGGCCCTCGCGGGCGATGAGGTCCGCCAGCGACTCGCCGCGGATGTACTCCATGATGATGAAGCAGACGGTGAAGCCCGCGTCGGTGTCTGCCTCGCGGTAGTCGTAGGTGGCCACCACGTTGTCGGAGTTGATGCCCTGGGCGCTCAACGCCTCGTTGCGGAAGCGGGCGAGGAACTCCGCGTTGGAGCTGAACTCGGGGCGCAGCACCTTGATGGCCACCTCGCGCTCGTTGGCCAGGTCGTCTGCCAGCCACACGGTGGACATGCCGCCGTGGCCGATGATCCACTGCAGCTGGTAGCCGTCGCCGACGAGCTGTTGCAGGTCCTCGCGGTTTTCGGTGTTCATCTACTGTGCTCCTTCCACGGGTGCGGGGGCGGCGGGTGCTGCGCGCAGCACGGCGCGTCCGATCGGCCCGGCGACTTGGCCGCCGTAGGCTGCCTCGCCCATGTTGCCACCGTTTTTCACCACCACGGCAACGGCGACGTCCTTGGCCGGGTCGAAGGCGACGTACCACACGTGCGGGGCGGCGCCTTCGGCGTGCTCGGCCGTGCCGGTCTTGGAGGCGAATCCGTTGCCGTCGTAGCCGAAGGTCCACCGCTCGGACGCGAACATCAAGTCCGTGATCGTCGCGGCTTCCTCTTCCGTTACGGCCTCGTTGAGTTCCACCGGCTCGGTTTCGTGCAGGACCTTGCCGTCGGCGTTGCGCACTTGCCGCACCACGTGCGGTTCCATGCGCTTGCCCTTATTTGCGATGGTCGCAGACATCATCGCCGCCTGCAGCGCGGTCATGGTCACGTCGCGCTGACCGATGGTGGACTGCGCCAGCTCGGCGCCGCCGGGCAGATCGCCCAGCGAGCCGGCGGCATTCGGCAGGCCCAGGTTGTAGCGCTCGCCCACGCCGAAGCGGGCGGCGGCGTCGCGCAGCGCATCCGGGCCCATGGCGAGGCCCATCTGCACGAACGCGGTGTTGCAGGACAGGGCGAACGCGGTGCGCAGCGGCACCTGCCCGCCGCCGGCGCAGGGCTGGCCGCCGTCGTTGGTCAGCGGGATGTTGTCCGTGCCCGGCAGGATGATTTGCGTGTCGCCGGTCAGCGGCGACTCTGGCGTGTAACCGTTGCGCAGGCCAGCGGCAGTCGTGATGATCTTGAAGATCGATCCCGGAGGCAGCTGCTCCTGCGTTGCGTGGTTGAGCAGCGGGCGGCCCGGGTCGTTGTTCACGCGCGCCCACGTGTCGCCGGCAGTAGCAGGGTTGGCGATCTCGTTGGGGTCGTAGCTCGGCGTCGAAGCCATAGCGAGCACCTCGCCCGTCGACGGCCGCAGCGCCACCACAGCACCATTGTAACCAGGCTGCGCAAGCTGGTCGAATGCGAGCGCCTGCAGGTTCGGGTCGATGGTTAACTCGACATCGTCGCCCTTCTTCGAATCCTCGAGCCCGGTGCGCAGGAAGCGTGACGACGACCCACCCTCACCCGTGAGCTCCCCATTGAGCCCCGCCTCAAGCTGGGCGGTGCCGTACTGGTCGGACACGTAGCCGACCACCGGGGCGAAGGACCACGGCATGTTCGGGTAGGTGCGCTGGAAGTAGCCGGTCTGTTCGTTCTTGAACGACTCTGCAAGCGTCAGATCTCCGGCCTTGATGTTGCCGCGGTTGATCTGCTTGAGCTCCATCACCGTGCGGGAATTGCGCGGGTCCTGGGCATATTCGTCTTCACGCATGGTTTGGATGATGGTGAAGTTCACAAGCAGCGCGGTAATCAGCAGCAGGGAGACGACGGCGCCGTAACGGATCGACTTGTTCATCGGGCACCCACCACCTGGCGTCGCTGTGTGCTTTCGTCGTACTCCGCCGGGCGGTTCGCGCTGCTAGAGATGCGCAGCAGCAGGCCGAGCAGGATGTAGTTCGCCATCACCGACGAACCACCGGCAGACATAAACGGCGTGGTCAGGCCTGTCATCGGCATCATGGAAGACACGCCACCGGCGACGACGAAGATCTGGATCGCAGTCGTCAGCGCAAGGCCCGCAGCCAGCAGTTTGCCGTAGGAGTCGCGCACCTGCATCGCCGTGCGGAATCCGCGGGTGATGAAGATGGCGAACAGACACAGCACGGCAGCGATACCGACCAAGCCGAGCTCTTCGCCGATCGCGGCGAGGATGTAGTCGGAGTGCGCCACCGGCACGAGTTCCGGGTGGCCATAGCCCAAACCGGTGCCGGTCATACCGCCCCAGCTCAGGCCGATCAGGGCGTTGGCGGGCTGGTTGCCAATGCCCTCAAAGTCTGCGAACGGGTCGATGAAGTTGGCCACGCGCTCCTGAATCTTCCCGCTCACCTGGTACACCGCGTAGCCACCGACGGCCACGAGGGCCAAGCCGATGGCCAGCCAGGAGATGCGGTCGGTGGCGAAGTACACCATGCCCAGCACGGTGGCGAACAAGAGCAGCGCCGGGCCGAAGTCGTTGGATGCCGCCATGATCAAAATGGCAATCGCCCACACCATCAGAATCGGCGCAAGGTCGCGCACACGCGGCAACGTCAACCCCAGGAACCTGCGACCCGCCACCGTAAACAGGGCGCGTTTCTGCGCCAACAGTTGGGCAAAGAAGATCAGCAGCAGGATCTTGGAAAACTCACCCGGCTGGATAGAAAACGGACCAAGCCATAGCCAGATGCGGGCATCCGCGTGGCCTTCCGGCTGCGGCCACACCAGTGGCAGCGCCAGGAAAATCAGGCCAACCAGGCCTAGCAGGTACGAGTACCGCGACAGCGCTTGGTGCTCGCGCACGACGAGCAGGGTGAGCACCATCAGCCCCACGCCGACGAGCGACCACATCATCTGCCGCTCTGCCAAAGGCCCGTATCCAGGGCGTTCGGCGAGGTCAAGCCGGTAAATCACCACCAGTCCGATCGCATTGAGCAGCGCCACCATCGGCAGCAATACCTGATCCGCGTGTGGCGCAAGAAACGCCAGCGACAGGTGCGCGATCGCGTACACGCCGATGAACCCGCCCACGAGGTACAGCATTTCGGTGGACAGGGTGCGCCCCTGGCTGGTCTCCAGCCCGAACAGCATGAGCAGCAGCAGGCCGGTGGCGAACAGGAGCAGCAGCAGTTCGCGGCTACGTGCAGTCAGCCTGCTCATTGAACCTCCCGGCACTTGTTGTCCTCGGGCTTTTGCTTATCCACACAACCCGGCAAGGCATCATCCGCCAAGTCCTTCAACCGGCCAAGCACTTCGTCGTACGTGCCGGTAAAGCCCTCGTCGACAATTGCTTCGCGCTCTTCCTGCGGCAGGTCATCGACGCTAAACAGGTGGCAGTCCTCCGGCGTAGAGTTCGCCGAAATCACACGCAGATCGCCGTCCTTGCTCAGGCAGGCGTGCTGGATGCGCTCGACCTTCTCTGCGGCGAATGGGTTGCTGCGCGAGGTATGTTCCACGACGAACTGCTTGTCGTCGTTTACTGTCAGCGCGTACTCGTCCACAATGCGGGACTTCGACCACACCGCACCGCCAACAACCAGCGTCAACAGCAGCACAAGCGTGGCGACGACCCACGGCCACACCGAGCTCGGCTGCTTAGCCTTCGCGGTTGCTGAGTGGGACTCCTCGTCGGAGTCGGCGGAATCCGACTCCTGCGTCTTCGCCCGGTTGTGGTCCGGGGCGATCGTCTCCGACTTGCGCAGCAGCGCCGCGGCCCGGCTCGCGGAGGAGTCCGGGTGTGTCTGTTCCACAGCCGGCACCAACGCGCCGGCCTTCACTGCGGCGGGTGTTTCGGGGACGTCCGCGTCGTCGTCAACCTCGACGACCTCGGCCACCACTACGGTGACGTTGTCCGGGCCACCGGAACGCAACGCCAACTCAATCAGGCGCTGCGCTGCCATCTCAGGCGTGCCGTCGCCGAGCGCGATCTCGATCGTCTCGCGCGTCACCGGATCCGACAACCCGTCGGAGCACAACAACACACGATCGCCCGGCTTGACCTTGACGAGCTCCAGGTGGGGCTCGACCTCGCGGCCCGTGTACGCCTTGAGAATCAGGGATTTCTGCGGGTGGCTGGACACGTCCTCGGCGGCGAGCTTGCCTTCGTCGACAAGCGACTGCACGAATGTGTCGTCCACCGTGAGCTGCGTAAGTTTTCCGTCGCGCAGCAAATAGCCTCGCGAATCACCCACGTGAATCAGACCGAACTGCTGGCCATTGAACATCAGCGCCGTCAGCGTTGTACCCATGCCAGCCTGCTCCGGATGAGTCCCCACAGACTCCGCGATGGACGCATTCGCATCCTCCGCAGCCGCACCCAGCAACGCCAACATGTCGGCATCCTTCGGGTCGCGGTCGAGGTGCTCCATGTGCTCCACCATCAACTGGGAAGCAACCTCACCAGCAGCGTGGCCGCCCATGCCATCCGCAAGCACCAACAAGTGCGGACCCGCATACGCCGAGTCCTCATTATTAGTCCTGACCAGGCCGCGATCGGACGCGGCGACGAAATCTAGCGCGAGCTTCACGGCATTAGCCTCACAATCGTGCGTCCCATCTTCATATCCATGCCCACGGTCACCCGCTCAGGCTGATCAATTCGCACCCCATTGACAAAGGTGCCGTTGCGCGAATCCAAGTCCTCCACAAACCAGTCACTGCCACGCCGGAACAGGCGCGCATGGCGTGACGACGCATAATCGTCACCCAGCTGGAAGTCATTGTCACCAGCCCTACCAACAGTGAACTCCTCCAAGCTGGCAATCTCCATGTGGGAGCCTTGCAACGGGCCCGCAACAACCGCAAGAGTGCGCGCCTTTTCCCTCGGCGCAGGCGAAGAAGCCACCGCTTGGCGACGAACCGCCCCACCCGCCGAGACAACATCCTTACGCTGCGTCCACATCACCAGCAGGATGAAGACCCACAACAGCGCCAACAAACCAAAACGCGCGCTGAGGATAATTGTGGAATCCATCTCAAACCTTCCGGTGCTCTACGGCTGGAAATACTCAGTACTCGGATGCGACACCGAATCCGTGAAGTCCGGCTCATTCGCATTCATCGGCACCTCATCCTGGCCGCCAACAATACGAACCTCGATGTTGGAATGGCCCAGCGTAATCACGTCGCCATCAGCCAGCATCCAGTTATCCACCGGCTCATCATTGACCGTCGTGCCGTTCGTGGACTGCAAATCCACCAACACCGCAACCTGGCCATCCCAGGTGATCTCAGCGTGCTGACGCGACACACCCGTATCCGGCAGACGGAAATCAGAATCATTCGAACGGCCCAATATGTTGGACCCCTCGTGCACCAAGTACGTACGCGAAGAGCCATCCTGCAGCAGCAGGCTCACCGTGGCATTCTGCCCATTCGACTCGCCACCGTTTGCAGGATTGGCGGCATTCGGTTCGGACATTGCATCCTCCTTACTCTCCGAGCTCAAGGCACGAGCACGCTTCTTCGGCTCCGCCACAATGGCGTCGAATCCACTCACCACATCCGGCATCGTGTCGATATACGACGACACACGGAGCTGACCCGTCCTCAAACCCGACTCCTCAGCGATACGCACAACAACCGGCCCATCCAAGAACCACTGCTTATTACGCACGTACCGCATGAGCTGATCGGCGAGGTCCGCAGGAAGATCACGATTCCTAGACAAGTTTTCCAAGTCCTTCGAAGACACACCCACTGCGTACACATTCGGAGCGACATACTCGTCCCGATCCGTGACCACCAGCGAATCCTGTGCCTCCTGCTTGACCAGCACCTCAATCTCCTCCGGCACAACCTTGCCGCCAAACAGCGCAGCCATAGAGTTATCCAAGCCACGCTGCAGAGAACTATCGAGCTTTGCCAGCTTGTCCATTACCGCCACTTCCCACGCACCTCCTTTCTTCACATGCGAATTTAAGTAACTCGGACAGTATAGGTGCCCACCCCGACACGACCTATCCGAAAACGCGGCGCGCGTGTCTAAAACCTGGTGTGGACTGGCGGTTTGTACTTTTCACGCGGGTCGTTCTATATTTATCAAGTCGCCCGCCCGGGTGGCGGAATTGGCAGACGCGCTGGCTTCAGGTGCCAGTGTTCGCAAGAACGTGGGGGTTCAAGTCCCCCCCCGGGCACAAGCTAAGTCCCGACACATACTCTCCGGAGTGTGGGTCGGGGCTTTTGCTGTTTTGACCCCTGAAGGTGGTAGGAAATTTGGGTTAAGTAGCAAAATGTGTGTCTGATTTTCGCAGTCCTCACTGCTCAGACGGCATAAATCGGCCGTATATAAGGTTTCGCACCTTATATATGCTCGATTCTCGTTCAATCCACCGGAATGGCATCCTCATGTGCTAGTCGGGGATTGGTGTGCTTTCTGGGTGAGTAGAAACAGACCACGTTGCCCAGTATGCGCTGGGGAAATGAAGAAAAATGGCACCACTTCCAAAGGCACAACCAGGTGGCGGTGCAAAAACCCAGATTGCGGCAGCTCGACGAGACGCCGCCGCACCGATCACACCCAAACTCGCGACTTTCAAGCGTTCATCTCTTATGCGACTTGCATCGCCTCATTGGCCGAGGTCGCTCGCCTGCGAAACATCAGCCGGTGGACCCTAGATCGCCGATTCGCGCCGTTTTGGCTCATCGATGTGCCCAACGATGGTGAACCTCACCGCGTCTATGACCAGATCTTCATCGACGGTACCTACACCGCCGCTGGCTGCCTCCTCGTCGCGGCCAGCTATGACCACGTCATCGCATGGCACTGGGCGAAAAGCGAAACCGCCCACGCCTACACCCAATTGCTCAAAAAGATCGCCGAGCCACTATGTGTGGTCCTCGACGGCGGACAAGGAGCACTCACCGCCATTAAAGCGTGCTGGCCAAACACGCTCATTCAGCGCTGCCTAGTCCATGCCCAACGCGCGATCCGTCGCTACACGTCGACCCAACCACGCACCGACGCGGGCAAGGCGATCTACGCACTGGCGTTGAAACTGACCCGCATCACCACACTTGACCAGGCACGCGAATGGACACTGCGTCTCCACGACTTCGGACAGGTCTATAAAGCATTCCTCGACGAAAAGACCCCCGTGCCAAAAGAACGGCGCACGCTGAATCACCAGTGGGAATGGACCCACCTGCGAGTTCGCAAGGCATACAACTCCCTGCTGCACCTCTCACGGAAAGGATGGCTGTTTACCTACCTGCAGCCGCCCAAAAACGCACTCGAGCCAAACCGGTGGGTCTCAACAACCAACAGCCTCGAAGGCGGCATCAACGCCCAGCTCAAACGCATCGCCGATGCACACCGCGGCAGGTCAGGAGAACGCCAACGAAAAATGCTCGAGTGGTGCCTGTATGCAAAAACGCAACTGCCTGACGATCCACTCACGATCGCCAGGCGGTGCAATTTCGGACAAGACCAACTCGCCAAAGTCAACGATCTTGCCGAAGAAGACCACAACAAAGCCGACCAAGAAACAGGACGACCAGCCTTCTACGACAACGCTATCCCAACCGAATACAACCACTCGATACGAATCAGAAAAGGCCCCATGAAATAGCACAAAAGTGTCCGACCGACGACACGCCGACCGGACACACATTTTGCTACTTAACCCCTTTTTGACCCTTAACCCAAAAATAACCCCGCAGGTTTCCCTGCGGGGTGTTGTCATTAGAACGGTACTTCTTCGCCCTCGGACCGCGACGCTGCGGCTGGCGAGTGAGCGGACCAGGGTCAGACCGAGGAGAGCGCCCTTGCCTTGATCTGGTCGAACTCCTGCTGGGTAATCGCTCCCGAGTCGAGAAGGGCCTTCGCCGAGGCGATCTCATCGGTCGGGCTCGATCCGGCGGAGCCGCCGGCGACGGACTTGATGTACTCCTCCTGCCGCTGCTGGCGCTCCTGGTGCGCCTCGGCCGCGCGGTCGGTCATCCCCCGACCTCGAACAAGCAGGTACGCGAGCATTCCGATGAACGGCAGCGCGACGATGAACACCACCCACAGCGCCTTCGCGAAGCCGCCGAGGTCCTTGCTGCGGAAGAGATCTCCGAAGATCCACCACAGGGACATGAACCATGCGAAGAAGATGAAGAACTCGAACATGGCGAGTAGGAATGAGCCGTTGTCGTCGAACATCTGCTGACTGCCTCCTGACTGGATGGACGCTGGCCGAGCGGTCCACGCGGACCCCAGCGCACGACGGTTAGGAACAAGGACGTGCCCGGGCCGTCGCCGAACCACGTTAGCAGATCTTCCTCACCAAGCGTGGTAGCCGGGTTGCGACGCGCTGACCGGGTTGGGCTGGTGAAGACGGACCTGGGACTCCACGATTCGTAGCGACCAAGCAACGGATCGAGAGGAGTCCCAGGTGAGTGTTGAGGCTACCGTCCTGCCCGCTGCGATGCTCGGCATCTCGGGGTTGGTGGTGCTTGCCGCCGGTGAGTACGGCGGTGAGCTGGAGCTGTTGGTGGAGACCTCCGAGTCGGTGACCGGGTGCCCGCGGTGCGGGGTGGTCGCGGTGGCCCGCGGCCGGCGTGAGCATCTGGTGCGTGACATCCCCTCGGCGGGGCGGCCGGTGCTGCTGGTGTGGCGCAAGCGGCTGTGGCGGTGCGCCGAACCGGCGTGCCCGCAACGTACCCGGTCAGTACACCTAATAAAGCGACGTCAGTACGTTCGCTAATGCTCGAGCTGATCTTTCATCGCTCGTACCTCTCGGCTGCCAGCGTGGTCACTTATTCGCAACCGCCCACCGTGCGTTCTCTACACCCCTCACCGTTGCACCCGCGTGAGACTCTTAGACGGACCTGACGATCCACTCACGATCGCCAGGCAGTGCAATTTCGGACAAGACCAACTCGCCAAAGTCAACGATCTTGCCGAAGAAGACCACAACAAAGCCGACCAAGAAACAGGACGACCAGCCTTCTACGACAACGCTATCCCAACCGAATACAACCACTCGATACGAATCAGAAAAGCCCCCATGAAATAGCACAAAAAGTGTCCGACCGACGACACGCCGATAGCAGACACACATTTTGTCGCTTAACCCCCGACCGGACACACATTTTGCTACTTAACCCGGAAATTTTAAGCCCCGGGCGCTTGCTTGAGCAGAGGCGACACCGGGGCGTACGAGAAAGAGATTACACTTAAAGGGCGCTACGTCCAAGCATAGGTGCTGGATTTGTGCGCACATTCATAAAAGGTCAAGGGGGTTGACACTTTGGGGTCCTTAGATGGGGTTGAAGGTCCTGGTTCCGAGTTTTTCTTCTCAAAGCTCGTCAGTGACTCGCGCTTTGCGCCGTATCTGCAGGAAGCAAACAACGATGTGCAGAAAGCCAGAGAGCTTTATCTTTGGGCTGGGGAGGTTGCCTCTGCAGGTCTGGAGTTACTTGCCCATTTTGAAGTTGGGCTGAGAAACGTCATCGATAAGGCTCTCAGGGAGCATTTCGAACACGATGCTGGCTCAGTGCCGTGGATATTCTCTCGAAATCCTTTAATTGGAGAAGGAGTCCGGGAAAGGGTTGAAGACACAAGGGAGGGATTAAGTCCCCACCACCGAGATTCGCGGGAGCAGATAACCGCGAACTTGCATTTCGGATTTTGGACTCGAATGCTCGGAAAAGGCAACGACGAGCTCTGGCGCCTCTGTTTGCAACGCGCGTTCCCTTATGCCCGAAGTCGTAGCGAAGTTGGCGCCGCAGTGGAAGGGATTAGGAACTTTCGTAATCGCGTGGCTCACCACGATTCGATTCTTGATACCGATGTCCCGTTTGAATGCGATCGAGTATTTGCGGTGGCGAACTATGTTGATCCTGCGTTCGAGCATTTTCTTAAGGCAGTAGACCGCGTTGAGTCCCTGTACAACCGGCGCCCGACCGAACCAGCAGATACTTTGTTAGTTCCTGGAAAGAAGGAATGGGAGCTTTATAAAAAGACGTCTGTGTATGTCTGTAAATCAGGACGAACGTTTCGTCCTGTGCGTCATCTTGCGTTTTATGTTGACAGAAAGATTCAAACTGAGATTCCTGCGGTCAAGTATCGGCAGGACAATATCACCTGGAATTTGAACGAGGCGCGGCTCTTAAGGAAAGAGGCAAAAGACCGCAACAGGCCTGAACTGCGGAAAATCGCGCAAGCCATTGAAGAGCTATCTCAAAATGGATGGTGTGATGGCAGTGGGGTTGAAGGTCGGTATCAAGCGTTTGTGTTGACCTCAAAGGACGAAACGCAACCACTTGGAGCGCATCGGACTTTGCCAAGTGAAATTGAAAATACTGCGTTCGGTAAAGGCAGTGGTTGGGTGACTAAGCAGCGCTATTTGTACTTAGAGCGACTTATGCAGCAAGGTGCGGCCTACCTGGCGTAGATCCTGCGACAAGGTGAAAAAGAACCGCGCGGTAGTATTCCCCGCATGGAATCCACCAGCACACCCGCGCAGCGCTGGGGCTTCTTTGCTGTTGTATCACTCGGCCTGCTCATGATCGGGCTGGATAATTCAATTTTGTACACGGCGTTGCCCGCGCTTGAACGTAGTCTCGGCGCAGGTCCCAGCGAGGGCCTGTGGATCATTAACGCCTACCCGCTCGCACTTGCGGGCCTTCTGCTTGGCACAGGCACGCTGGGGGACCGGGTGGGCCACCGCAAGATGTTCCTGATCGGTCTCGGGATTTTCGGTGTGGCGTCGCTGGGTGCGGCGTTCGCGCCGGGCACGGCTGAGATGATCGCGGCGCGCGCCATGTTGGGTGTTGGTGCGGCGGTGATGATGCCGGCGACGTTGGCGTTGATCCGTCTGACGTTTTCCGACGAGCGCGAGCGCAACCTGGCCATCGGTATTTGGGGCGCGGTTGCCGTGGTTGGCGGCGCGCTCGGACCGGTGGTTGGTGGTCTGCTTCTGGAGTTCTTCTGGGTCGGTTCGGTGTTCCTCATCAACGTGCCGATTGTGTTGCTTGCGCTCGTGCTTACGGTGTGGCTGGCGCCGCCGAATCTGCCGAATCCGAACAAGGCGTGGGATGTCATTTCTTCGCTGTATTCGCTGGTTGCGCTGTCGGGCCTGACGATGGCGATCAAGCAGGCTGCGAACACCCAAAGCGTCGCGCTGCTGGTCGGCTCGATCGTGGCGTGCGTGTTGGGCTCGTGGCTGTTTGTGCGGCGTCAGGCGCGCCTCGATGACCCGCTGCTCACCTTCGACATCTTCCGGTCCCGCATGTTCACCGGCGGCGTTGTTGCCGCGGCGGGTGGCATGTTCATCATGGCGGGCGCGGAATTGATGACGACGCAGAAGCTGCAGCTTGTCGACGAATTTACGCCCCTGAAGGCCGGCACCACCGTCGTCGCCATGGCCGTGGCCGCCATTCCCGCGTCGACGCTCGGTGGCGCGTTTTTGCACAAGGTTGGCTTCATGCCGTTGATCGCTGGTGGTTTCGCGTTATCGGTGGTGGGGGCTGGTCTGCTGGTGGTGGGCGCGTCGTCGCATAGCGTGCTGTTCGAGGTTGTGTCGCTTGCGGTGTTGGGCTTTGCGGTGGGCTCGGTGATGAGTGTGTCGTCGATTGCGATCATTGGCGCGGCTCCGATGAACCGTTCCGGCATGGCGGCGGGGGTGGAGGAGGTCTCCTACGAGTTCGGCACCCTGACCACCGTCGCGCTGACCGGTTCGCTGCTCCAGCGGGGTCTGGATGGTGGCGCGACGTACACCGAGTCGTACGAGAATGTGCTGTTCGTGCTGGCCGTATCTGCGGTTGTGTTCGCGGCGGCCACGTGGTGGTGCTTCCGCGACAACCCGAAGTCGGGGTCGGTCAATGCCTGATATGAATCCGCGGGCGTGGCACCGCAAAGCCTCCAAGCCGGTGAGCATTTGGATGGGCGTGTTCATCATCGTGGGGCTTGTCCACCCGTTCATCCCTGAGGGATCGTGGCTGCTCATCCACATTTTTACGCTGGGCATTCTGACAAACTCGATCCTGTTGTGGTCGCAGACGCTCACTGAGCGCTTCCTGGGGCGCAAGCTTGACGACGCCACCCGCCCCGCCCAGCTCACCCGCACCTATCTGCTCAACGCCGGCGTCGTTGCCACGCTCGTTGGTCAGGTGGCGCTCTGGTACTGGCTGACCTGGGTCGGTGCGCTGGTCGTCGGCATTGTGGTGGCGTGGCATGCGGTGGTGTTGGCGGGGCAGGTGAGGGCGTCGCAACGAAGCAATGCGAGTGTGTACGGCTTCGTGGCCTCGGCGTGCTGTCTGCCGGTCGGTGCGCTGTTCGGCGCGGCGCTGTCGGCCGGACTGCCTGGTCAGTGGCACGGTGCGGTGCGCCAGGCGCACATGTTCATCAACGTTGGCGGCTTCGTCGGTTTTGCGGCGATGAGCGCGCTGAGCATCCTGTTCCCGGCGATGTGGCGCACGCGCGCTGTCGACCGGGTCGGTGTCGCACTGGTGCTCGCCGGGGCGGGTGTTGTGCTCGCAGTCGCGGGTGCGCTGCTGCGAATGTCCGTGGTCACTGGCATTGGTGCTGTGGTGATCGTGGCAGGCTGGGTGTGGCTCTACCAGGGGTTTGTGGTCAACGCACTGACGGTGTTTGCCGACCCTCGCGGCCGCATCACCTACCCAGCCCTCTCTGCCTTGTGTGCAGTTGCGTGGCTCATCGGCGGGCTGACCTGGTACGCGGTGCGCCTGTTCGGTGGGTCCGCTGACATTCCGACGTTGCCGCTGCTGCTCGGGTTCGCGGCACAACTGCTGATCGGCACCATGAGTTACCTCATGCCAACCATGATGGGTGGCGGTCCAGCAGCGGTAAAGTCCGGACTGCGGGAACTCAACCGTGGTGCCTACCTGCGCGTCGGCCTATTCAACGTGGCCCTTTTGGCATGGCTTGCGGTGAACAACTCCTACGCGCGGATTGTCCTGTCCTTCCTCGTGTTTGGCGTGCTTGTGGCGTTTATCCCGCTGCTGACCAGCGCGGTAAAGGCGCAGGTTGCGCTGATTAAGGCGTCACGTCGACCCTAAAGAGCATTCCCATCGTCTTGTGTCCCGCGATGGTGCACCAGCCGAGTGTGTCAACGTTGAACTCTCCGTAGTAGGAGGTAGCGCTCTCGCCAGGGCTGAGCCGGCCTGAGTAGCCCTCGCCGACCTTCAGGTCGTGCTCTTTCTCGCCGGAGTTGGTCAGGTTGACCACGAGTTTCGTGCCGCGGGGCACCTCCACCCGGTCGGGGATGAACCGCATCCGCTCAATATCAACGTCAACGTGGACGACGTCGTCGCCGGTGGGGATCTCACCTTGCGCAGGTGCGAGCAATGTCGCTGCCGTTGCGGTACCAGCGACGAGCGCAGTCACTGCGGACCAGGCGGCGAAGTGCGTTGTGCGTGCCACGGATCGGCTCCTTTGGTGTTCGTTGATGACGTTGAGATTGTATAATCCGAGAAAAACCAAGTTGGACTACAACTCAGCAACACATATAATTTTGGCGGACTTGATACACCCCTCAGGAGAACGCGCATGGAACGTAGGTATGCTCCGCGGCCAGCTGGTGAGCTGATAACCGCCGTCCACCGCCTGAGCGCGAAACAAGTCGAGGTTTTCCAAGAGGTGCAGTCCCACGCCGAAGGCATCCAGGTTGCTGAAATTGGCGAAGCACTGGGCATGCATCCCAACACTGTGCGCGGGCACCTCGACGAGCTCATGGCCGCCGGGGTGATCAGTCGCAGGGTTGCCACTGGTTCTGGCAGGGGGCGCCCGTCGCATATTTACACCGCACGCGTTGCGCCTACGAGCCGGGCATCGGGTGCGATTGTGTCGCTCGTGGAGGTGCTGGCCAGCCAACTGTCTGCCGACGACACCGATGCCGCCAAGGCACTTGGCCGCGAGTGGGCAGACCGTGTGAACGAAGGTCGCGACAACGGCGCAGATGAGGTGGACCTGGCCACGGCTGAACGACAAATCGCGGAACTGCTGCGCGAGCTGGGCTTTGACCCGCTGCAGCGTCCAGATGCGACCACCCGGAAAGTGCGCGAACTTAGCCTCAATGCCTGCCCGTTTGTCACCGAGAGCAACAAACGTCCGGCTCCGGTAATTTGTGCGCTGCACGAGGGGTTTCTGGACGGGAGGCTTGGCGGCGTCAAGGTGCAACTGCGCCCCCACGACAGGCCGGGGGAGTGCGGTGCCCGGCTGACCAAGCGTGCTTAGGACACGAGCCAGTCATTCGGACTGAACAGCTCGTAGAAGACGTTCGCTGGCGCCTTGTCTTCCGGGAGGGCGGCAAGGTCGTCGCGTAGCGACTGCAAGAAGCCGGTCCCGCCACAGAGGTAGACGTCGGCGCCTGCGACATCGATGTTGTGGATGTCGATGCGCTCACCGCTGTCGCGGAAGAACGGGTGGATCGAGCCGTCGTTGAGCGCGGCCACCAGGTCGCGGCTTTCCTGCGCTTGCGCCCAAGTGGCTTCCGACGAGTCTGAGTGCACGTAGGTCACCCGACGCGGATCGTCGTGCTTGACCAGGTGCGTGAGGATACCAGTCAGCGGCGTCGAACCAATGCCGGAGGAGATGAGCACAATCGGGTTCTCGCCCGGGCGCAGCACGAGATCGCCGGCGGCGAGAGTGGCATCGACGGTGTCGCCGACTGCGACGCGCTCCTGCAGGTACGACGACACTTCGCCGTCTTTCTGCACCGCGATGCGGTAGTGCGATGCGTCGCCATCGATGATCGAGTACTGACGCAGCTGGCGGGCGCCGTCGTCGAGCTTCACGCCGATCGACGTGTACTGCCCAGGCTTCGGCGCGGAGAAATCCCCCTCAACGGTGAACGCAGTGACCGTTTCGCTCAGGGCCTCCTTGGCGGTCACCGTGCCGCGGCGGAACACATCGCCATCCGCCACACCGTCAGAGGCGTAGAGCTCCTTTTCGTGCTTGATCAGTACGTCCGCCATCAGCCAGTAGACCGCGTCCCAGGCCTCGGCCACCTCGGGTGTGACGGCCTCACCGAGCGTTTCGGCGATCGCGGCCATCAAGTTGTCGTGCACGATCTGGTACTGGTCCTCCGTGATGCCGAGGGAGACGTGCTTGTGCGCGATGCGGTCGAGCATCATCACGGGGTCGGGCTGGGAGTCGTCGACAAGATGCGCCGCGAACTTCACCACCGACGCGGCCAGCGCCTTCTGCTGTGCGTTCTGCTTCTGGTTGCCGCGGTTGAACAGGTCGGAGATGAGCTCCGGGTGCGCCGCGAACATCTTGGAGTAGAAGGTGGTCGCGATGGTCTGCATGTTGTCGGCGACCGGTGCGAGCGTGGCCTTCACAGTCTCAGCGTGCGCATCCGAGAGATACTTGCGTTTCGAGTCGGGGAACGTGTCAACGTACATCAGGGCCTCCTTGAAGTCGCGGATCGAATAAACACGATTATAGCCGTTTTAAAACAGGTCGCGTGTTGCGGAGTCGATGTCTTGGATGAGGAAACAGTTTGAATACGGCAGGTCCTCCGCCTCCCCGAACGTGTCTAAAAAGTCCACAGCGAAGTGGTTCAACAGCGGAGCCTGGTTCTGTTGTTGCCGCCCGCGTAGCACCACCCGGGCAAATCCGATGTCTTGCTCCCTAAACGACTCGAATAGCGCGTCTTTCAACGCGTCCGCCTCCGGTGTGTTGCTGGTGGGGAAACAGACACGAAAGTCACGCGGGATCCAGTGGTAGATGGCATTTGCGTACTCGAAAATCAGGTCGGGATCGGTGGTGGACGTGAGTTCGTCGTAAAGCAAACGCGCGGGTGCCGCGGAAGGGTTACGGGCCACAACGTGATGTAGCGATTCGCCGACCGCAGCAACGAGCGGGCCCGCAGCGGGGGATTCGACCAGTAGGCCCGTACACTCCTGGGCGCGGGCGCACGACAAGTAGTACTCGACCGCGCTCGTGCCGCAGCCCACCAGGCTGTCCAGGTAGTCGTCGATGCCGACGCGCACATCGCGCAGGATCTCGTGTGGCAGCTCCGTGCCGTCGTCGTCCACGTCCACCCGCAGAGATACTCTTCCGAGGGGAAATGCGCGGTCGATAAAGACCAGTGGGACGGTCTCCTCCGGGACCATGTCCAGTGAAAACACCTGGCGTCCTTCGCGGACGAATTCGTCTGCGGTGAGTGAGCCGATACGCACGCTAAACGTGTCGGGGTCGGGCAGGCGCATGATGTCGAAGTCGGCGGGGGACTGGGTGTCGTCGACAATCGCGTACTCGGTCACTCCTGGGATCGGCCGCGTCAACGGCTGAGGCATCACCGCGCGGAGCTCGTCCCAGGCGCCGTCCATCGCGTCTTCGATATCGAACTCACCCGCAAGCTGCGTTGCGTACCGGGCGAGAGAGTGGGCGTAGACAAACCGGGGTTCGACCCGTTCCAACTGCTCCATCGCCTGCCGCAGCGCGTCGAGGTAGAAAAACTGATCGGAGACGTGCATGTCGGCTGCGTCTCCCGCCAGGTCAAAGCACTGCCGCGCATACGCGAGCGTCGCGTAGTCCATGGGAGTTTTAAAACCACGGGTCGGGCGTGGTTTCCAGACCGCGAAGAAGTCGTCCATAAAAGCCTGCACGTTGTGCAGATCGCGGTCGTTCAGATCGCCCCAGATCTTCCACGTAACTTCAAGGCCGTGTGGGCGGGCGGTGCCACTGTAATCGCTCATGAGGTGAATCTAACCACCGCGCACGACACGAGGCGAACAGGTGTTCGAACATGTTCGAATGTGTCGTGCTCGGGCCTACACTTGCCACCATGCCTTCGCCAGTGACTGAATACCTGCACGACATCGTCGAATCGGTGCGTGACCACGACTCCGGCCACCGCGCCGACTACATCGACGTGCTCAAACACGCTGACCCCGACAAGCTCGGCCTCGCACTCTGCACTGCGGACGGACAGCTCTACGCGGTCGGGGACTGCGACTACAAGTTCTCCATCCAGTCCATCTCCAAACCGTTCGTCTACGCGCTGGCGCTGGACATGTACGGTCCCGATGAGGTCCACGCCCACGTCGGCGTTGAGCCCTCCGGTGAGGCATTCAACGCGCTTTCGCTTGACGACGAAGGCCGCCCCGCCAACCCACTTATCAACGCCGGCGCCATCACCGTCAACCAACTTATCGGCGGCCCCGACATCCCCGTGGAGCAGCGCAGCGAGAAACTCCGCGCCTACTTCTCCCGCCTTGCCGGCCGCGAACTGAGCATTGATCAGCGGGTATTCGAATCCGAGAAGGCCACTGCCGACCGCAACAAGGCGTTCGCCCACATGCTGCGCGAAGCGGGCACGATTAGCGACGATGCCCACGAGGCCGTCGCCTCTTATATCGCCCAATGCGCCATTCTGGCCACCGTGAAAGACCTCGCCGTCATGGCTGCCACCCTTGCCAACGCTGGCATCCAGCCGGTCACCGGTGAGCGCATCGTCTCGGCGGAAGCAGCTCGCCTCGCCCAGGCAGTCATGGTCTCCGCAGGCATGTACGACGCCTCCGGGCGCTGGATGGTCAACGTCGGCATCCCTGCGAAGTCAGGCGTGGCCGGCGGTTTGATCGGGACGTTGCCAGGCCAGTTAGGTATTGCGTCGCTAAGCCCGCGCCTGGATAAACAGGGCAACTCCGTGCGCGGCGTGAAAATCTTCCGAGAACTGTCCAGCTCCATGGGGCTGAACCTGCTGTCGTCGAACTTCTACTTCGCGCCGGGCATCCGTCGCATTGAACGCCGCGACGACGCCGAAATCGTCGAACTGCAAGGCATGATCACGTTCACCTCCGCCGAAAGGATCCTGCGTGGTCTTTCCGAGCGCCGTCTGACCAGCACAAACCTCATCCTTGACGTCTCCGGCGTGACCGCGTTTAACAAGGCTGGCCGCGACCTGATCAAAGACGGTCTGATGCAGTACCGGGACGAGGGCTACAACATCTCCATCTACGACCCGGACCACACGCTGTCGGACTACGAGTTCGCCGACGGCACCACCGCCCAAGCCATCCGCGACTTCACCGCCTCCTTCTCCGTCCCGGCCACCCGCGAAGAGGTCTACGAGGCGATCACCAAACCCAAAACCTGGTGGGACGAACGCGTCGAAGGCGACGCCGCCGAACAAGGCTCCGAGTTCCACTACTCTGACGACGACCGCTACGTTGGCTTCTCCGTCAAGGAAGCCGACGACGGCAAGCGCATCGTCTGGGATGTCGAACCCACCGACAACCCCAAAGAGGACCACGAGTGGGACGACACCTCCCTCATCTTTGACATCGAAGAGGACGAATCCGGCAAAACCAAGGTCAACTTCACCCACCGCGGCATGCGCCCCCACGACAGCGGCTACGAAGAAATTGCCAAGGAGTGGCGCGAGCGCATCGCCAAGGGCCTGCAGCCGCTCATTCGGCGCAGGGAGGAAAATTCGACCGATTCATGACGGAAAAAACGACCGATTCACGACGGAAAATTGGTATGGTTCGTGTCTATGGGATACCTGCAACGGGCCGTAGACACCCAACTTGACCAGCTCCTTCCGTATGCGTCTGCTATTGCGGTTGAGGGGCCGAAAGGTGTCGGCAAAACCGAAACTGCGCGCCGGCGAGCGTCGACGGTGCTCAAGCTCGACACGGATGAGGGTGCCGGAGTTCTCGCCTCGGATCCGGCGTTCACCGCAAGCCCTGATGGCACGATCTTGATCGATGAATGGCAGCGCCACCCCGAGTCCTGGGATTACGTCAGGCGGGCGGTGGATAATGGTGCTCCCGCCGGGCGTTTTCTCCTGACCGGCTCAGCCACTCCCGTAGCCGGGACTGATACTCACAGCGGAGCAGGGCGCATCTTGTCAATGCGAATGAGACCGTTGGCGTTGTTTGAACGGCGTGGCTGGGAGTCGTCGATAAGCATGCGCGAACTTTTTCAAGGTGACGCAACCATCGCAGGCGAGACCGACAAAACCCTGAAAGACTACATTGACGCGATAGCGTCCGGCGGCTTCCCGGGCTTCTATGAAGCGCCACCGGTACTCCGCAACCAGCAGCTGGACTCCTATCTCACCCGTGTGGTGGATCGCGACCTCCCTGAGCAGGGCTACACCGCGCGCAACCCAACAGCGTTGATGAACTGGCTAGCGGCGTACGCAGCAGCCAGCTCCACGACGACGAGCTACCAGGAGATTCTCGACGCAGCCACGCCCGGACAAACCAACAAACCCGCTAAATCCACGACGATGGTGTACAGAGAAAAACTCGCCGAGTTGTGGATGCTGGACCCCGTGCCAGCTTGGGATATGCGACGCTCCCCGTTCGCTGGCCTCGCGAAAGCACCGAAACACCAGCTTGCGGACCCAGCGTTTGTCCTGCGTCTGCTGGAGATTCCAGCTGCGAAACTCACGGGGCGGTTTAACTATCTGCTCGGACCACTGTTCGAGTCGCTCGCCACCCTCACCGTGCGGGTAGCGGCGCAAGCATCCTTCGGTACCGTCGGCCACTTCCGCACGGTCAAAGGGGATCGAGAGGTCGACCTCATTGCGCAGGACCAAGACGGTGCGATCGTGGCATTGGAGGTCAAACTGGCCGCCAACGTGGGTGACGACGACGTCAAGCACCTGCTTTGGTTGCGCGAGAAACTCCCGGACGATGTTGTGGACGCGGTGATCCTCACCACCGGCACCCGCGCCTACCGCCGCCCCGACGGAATCGCGGTCGTACCGCTGGCGCTGCTCGGTGCGTAGGCTCGGGCACATGTTGGATCGCACAATCTGGTGGCACGTCTACCCGCTCGCCGCGCTCGGCGCGCCGATCCGCGACACTAAAGATGCCGCACACCGCCTACGCGGACTCGAGGCGTGGCTGGACTACCTGGTCGAACTCGGCTGCAATGGCCTGCTGCTCGGTCCCATTTTCGAGTCGGTCACCCATGGCTACGACACCCTCGACCACCTGCGCATTGACGCAAGGCTTGGCGACGACACCGACATCGACTGGCTTATCAACGCCTGCGCAACCCGTGGCATCAACATAATGCTCGACGGGGTCTTTAACCACGTGGCCCGCACCCACCCTTGGGTTGAGCAAGGTCTTGCCGGCGACACGGACTGGGAGGGTCACAACGAACTGGCCACACTCCACCACGACGAGCGAGAGATCCGGGATGCGGTCGTCGACATCATGTGCCACTGGCTGCGCCGCGGCATCGCGGGGTGGCGCCTCGACGTCGCCTACGCCGTCCCGTCCGAATTCTGGCGCGACGTGCTCTCCCGCGTTCGCGAGGAGTTCCCTGACGCAATGTTCCTCGGGGAGGTCATCCACGGCGACTACGCAGAGATCGCCGCGGCCGGCACGCTCGACGCAGTCACCCAGTATGAACTGTGGAAAGCCACCTGGTCATCGCTTGCCGACGCCAACTTTTGGGAACTCGCCCATGCCCTCGAACGCCACCCCGCCGACCTGTTGACCAACACGTTCATCGGCAACCACGATGTGGACAGGATCGCCTCCACAGTCGGACCCGACAAACTGATCCTCGCCGCCGCGATTCTCATGACCGTGCCCGGCATGCCGTCGATCTACTACGGCGATGAACAAGGCTTCACCGGCACCCGCGGCGAGGGCTGGTCTGCCGACGACGCCGTCCGCCCCGCCCTGCCAACCACCCCGGCCGAACTCTCGCCACTGGGTGGGTGGATTTTTACGGAGTATCAGAAGCTGATTGGGGTGCGTCGTCGCAACGCATGGCTCACACGCGCACGCGTTGAGGTGCTGGATAAAACCAACGAAACGATCTCGTTTACCTGCACCGACGGCGAACACACCCTCCAGACTGACCTGTGGCTTGACCCCACGCCCGGCGTGCGCATCCACGCCGACGGCAACGAGCTTTACAGCTGGATGTTGAAGTAAGCCAGGATCTGCGCCAACGCGTCCTGCAGCATCTTCAGCAGGTCCGGCAACTGCAGCGTGGTCACGCCCGCGACCGGCACATCAACCGACGGCACGCCAGCCGGGGTGAGGTTGATGCGCTCCGGGAACTGCGGCTGAATCTTCGGCTGCTGCTTTGGCTGCGGGGCTGGTTGCTGGGCAGGTGCTGGCTGCTGCGCGGGCGCGTTTTGCTTCGGCGCAGCGTTGCTGGCGTTGTTGGAGTTGGTGTTGTTGCCGCCGGTGGTGCCTTTGAGGCCGCAGCGGTTGGCGGCTTCGTCGACACGCGAAAGCGCGTCCAGGATCTGCGGGCCGCGACGGTCGAACATCGCGATCGTGCGCGCCTGGCGGACTTTTTGCTGGTAGTCGGCGTCATTGGTCCAGTAGCGGGAGGCCTGGTCGCAGGAGATCGGGCCCGCGGGCAGCTTCGCCAGGGTGTCGTCGATGGCGTCAGCCTGGGCGGTCGGCGCGGCGGCGATCGTGCCGGCCAGCGCCGCGGTCATAGCGAGAGTACGAAACTTCATGCGGGACAGTATGTCACGGATGGGGCAGATGTGACAGGTGGTGCGGGCCTTGGGAGGGTGTGAAACCTTCATATGCAGGGCTCGATATGCGTAAGTCCAGGTAGGAGGGTTTTCGAGAAATTGTGGCCGAAATTCGGAAAACGCGGTGACCAGCGGTTACGCATATCGAGCCCTGCATATGAACCGAAATGGCGGAACTACGCCCCGACGAAGCGGCGGATCAGGGAACGGTACGCCCGGACCGTGAGGTCGACGTCTTCGAGGGAGACGGATTCGTCGTGGCTGTGGAGCTCACCTAGAACAGACCCCAGCGTTTCGCCGCGCCCGTGGAGGGCGAATCCGTAGCCGACACCACCTTTACGACGAGCAAAGCGCAGGTCGGATCCACCCGCCGCGATCGTCGGGACGACGGGGACGTCGGGGAAGAATTCGTGGAAGGTGTCCACGATGGCGTCGTAAAGCGGGCCCGAGGTGGGGGAGACGGTGCCGGGTTCGGTGATGAGGTGGGTGATCTCCACCTCGTCGGCAAGGTCGCCGAGCGCTTCCCGCAGCAGATCGTCGATCTCTTCTTGCGTTTGGCCAGGCAAGGGCCGGATGTCGAGCTCCATCCAAGCGACGGACGGCAACACGTTGATCGCCTCGCCGGCACGCAGCACGGTGGGGGAGATGGTGAGGTGGCTCATGGCGTGGGAGTAGCTCTGCAGCTGACCGAACGTCTCGTAGCCTTCGCCGCGCAGCAGGGCCGCTTCGGTGTCGGGGTCGAATTTCCAGGCGCGGACGTAGCCCTCCCAGATGTCGTCGCTACGCACTTCGGGCGTGATGGTGGCGATGCGGCGCGCGACCTCACCGATCTTGGTTACCGCCATGTCGCGGCCGAACGGCGCGGAGCCGTGGCCGGCGTCGCCATGCACGGTCAAGCGGCGCTGTGCGGCGCCCTTCTCGCCGACGACGATCACGAGCGCGTCGGAGCCGTCGGACACAGGCAGGTGGGAGCCGCCCTCCTCGGACAGGCAGTTCGCCCAAGGGAACGACGCGTTCTCCGAAAGCCACGCCGCGCCGAGGCCACCGCGGGCCTCCTCGTCGGCGCATCCCACGAAGGTCAGGGTGCCTTTCGGGCGCACGCCGGATCGTGCAACGTCGCGCACAGCCGCCGCCATCGCTGCGGTGATGTAGAGCATGTCGGTGGCGCCGCGCCCGTACATGCGGCCGTTTTTGATCTCACCCCCGAACGGGTCAACTGTCCATTTATCCTCGTCGACGGGCACGACATCGGTGTGGCCCAAAAGGGTGAGTAGCTCAGCGTTGGGGTCGGTGCCTTCGATGGAAAACGCTACGGAAACTCGACCCGGATGGGGCTCGAAGCGTTCGACGTTTACACGGGTATCCCCGAAGAATTCCTGCAGCGTGCGGGCGTTTCTTTCCTCATGTCCAGAATCTGCCGTCAGATTGTTGACGCATCCATTTCTAATAAGGGCATGTAACAGTTCCAGGGTGTCATCGGTTAGGCTCATACCACATAACACTAATGTCGGAAATCTTTTGGAGACATGGGATGACTGAAACTACCCTCCCGGGCCGCCGCTCGGACAGCCAAGACCCGCGCGCGCTGCGCACTCGCAAGGCGCTAATCGACGCCACCATGCGCCTCCTCAACGACTACGAAGTCGCTGAGCTCAACGTCTCGCAAATCGTGAAAGAAGCAGGCGTGAGCCGTCAGGTGTTTTACCAGCACTTTGAGGACCGCGACGCCCTCGTGCTCGCCACCGCAGCGCAGTGGGTCTTGGCGGCCTACGGCAGTTTCGCGGAACGATTCAGCATTGACAAGAACTTTGAAGCGTCGGTCACTGCACTGGCACAGGCGACCGCTGGTCACTACACCGCCGCCACGCGCATCATCGACTCGCCGATCCACAGCCTCCTGGATAACCAGGTCTACGAGGTCATGCTGCCCACCATGCGCGAACAACTCCTGCCCCGCGCCGCCCGTTGGGAAAACGCGGACATGAAGCTTGTCGACGATATGGCCCGGTTCTACATCGCAGGCATGCAGCAACTCATTGAGCAGTGCATCCGCGAAGGCGTTCCCGCAGAGGAGTTTGGTCGCCGCGCCGAAGCCGTGCGCCGCGTGCTCATTCGTGAGTAGCCTGGCGGAGTATGAGCCAGGTACGTGAGGTCGTCGAGAAGCTAAAAGCCCTGTACAACACGTCGTGCGACATTGCACGCGCCGGGGACTTCGAACGCTACGGAGAAGTGCGTTACCCCAAACTGACCGTGGACGTGCTCGAATGGCGCCCCATCGACCGCTCCAAAACCTTCGGCTACGTCGACAAAGCCGGCACCTACTCCGCCGTCCTCTCCCGCCCCGACCTGCTCGAGGACTACCTCACCGCCCAACTCGAGGCGCTGACCTCGAACTATCCGTGCTCCATGCGTGTGGAGTACTCCGATATCGTCATCCCGCCCGCCTACATCAAGGGCACACCGCCTATCGACGAAACACGCAACCTGCCCCGACCCGCCCTCGACGACGTCCACGACGCCATCGTCGACGGCCACTGGGACGCCTTCCACGGTCCGGAAAAACCCCTGTTCCACTTCGGCCCGCAACGCTTCGACCTCGCCATCGCGCGACTCGAGCACTACACCGGCATCGACGTAGACACCCTGCAGCGCTACATCCTGTTCACCAACTACGCCATGCACGTCACCGAATTCGTGCGCTTCGGCCTGCGTGAACTGTCCGACCCCGACTCGCGCTACACCCGCCTCGTCCTCCCCTCCGGCGAAACAGTTTCCGACACCGTCGCGCTCGAAGACCTGGAGCTGGGGTCGAAGTTCCAGATGCCGCGCTACGACCTGATCACCGAAAACGGCGACGGCATCACCATGATCAACATCGGCGTCGGCCCCTCCAACGCCAAAACCATCACCGACTCGCTGGCCGTTCTGCGTCCGGAAGCGTGGATCATGATCGGCCACTGCGCCGGCCTGGACGCCCGCATGCGCATCGGCGACCTCATCCTCGGCAACGCCTACGAACGCCACGACCACGTTCTCGACGACTACCTGCGCCGCGAACTGCCCATCCCCGCCGTCCCCGAAGTGCAACGCACCCTGGAAAAGGCCGTGACCAAGGTGTACGGCGACGACACGTCGTTGATGCGCACCGGCACCGTCCTGTCCACCGGCGACCGGAACTGGGAGTGGAAAGACCCGCAGGACCTGTGGGAATGGCTCCGGGGATCCACCGCCGCAGCCGTAGACATGGAGTCCTGCACAATCGCCGCCAACGGCTACCGTTACCGCGTCCCCTACGGCACCCTGCTCGCGGTGTCCGACCTGCCGTTGCACGCTGTGCCGAAACTGCCCGCCGGCGCCCAGGCGTTCTACTCCAACTCGAAGGAAGCCCACGTCATGTGTGCCGTGCGTGCGATGGAGAAGCTTGCCCGGCGCCCCGAACGTCTCCGGACCCGGAAGCTGCGCCGCACGATCGGTGAGGTCCCGTTCCGGTAGGCCCTTCGCGGCTTCATATGCAGGGCTCGATATGCGTAACCCCTGGTCACGGCGT
>NZ_KV787948.1:128390-145526 GCF_001807155.1 Corynebacterium sp. HMSC05C01
CGATATGCGTAACCCCTGGTCACGGCGTTTTGCGGAAAATTGGCCGAAATTTCTGAAAACGCGCTGACCTGCACTTACGCATATCGAGCCCTGCATATGAACAAAACCCCGCACACCTAACGGCCAAGTTCGAGGCGCGCCCGCACCGCCCCGACGAACTCCTCGGGGTGCTCCTCCAGGTAGCGCGGCGCGTACCGGAGCAGGGGATGGCCGGCGTTGCCGAGGCGGTCGGCGCGCGTTTTCTCGTCGAGAAGTGCCTTGTGCGCAGGGCCGAAGGTGGTGTCGTCGTACTTCACGCGCCCATCGATCTCAACTCCCAACCAGCCGTTAATCAGCAGGTCAACGCGGTACCTCCACCGGGTGAGTGTGACGTTGGCGCGGACGTCGGTGATGCCGGCTTCGATGAGCAAAGCGCGCGCGTAGGCCTCGGGTGCGGATTCGGACAGGGTCGACGCGTGCTGCGCGGCCAGGCGGGCGGCGGGTTTGCCTGGGAAGCGCGGCTCAGTTTCGACGAGGTGCTGAAGCTGGGCCGGTGTGAAGCCACCGCGTTGGACGAGCCAGTCTGCGGCGACGAGTGCGTGGGTGAAGCCGTCGAGGCGGGCAATGTCCAGAAAGGTTTGCAATGGTGACGTAGTGGACATGGCTTCCCCGCGGCGGATCCGGGAGGCGGGGAGTGTGCGTTGCACGTAGCGTACGCCGGCGGGCCATGTTGAGCGCCGCGGCACCGACGGCAACACCAGCGCGACCTGGTCTAGCGGCGTGTTCACGACCCACATGTCGTTGAGGTACGCGGAGGCGCGACCGGTGATCACGGCGGCGTGGACGGCAAGGCCCGCGCAGTAGGCCCGGGCCCAGTGCTGCTGGTGGATCTTCAAGGCGTCGTACGAGCGGCGCGCCAGCGCGTGTGACGTGGACAGGCGAAGCAGGTCGCTGCTGAGATATGTCTGCCCTCGGACGTCGACAAGGTTGGTTCTGATTTCGGTTTTCCATTCCCCCATGCGGGAAATCCTAGGTGGTTTGTACACTGCCTGGCGATGGAAACTTTCTTCGACGACCCCGCGATTGCGATGGCGCATCGGTCCGCTGTGCGTTCGATTGAGCGGGTGGTCAAGGAAACGGCAACGCCGACCCCGAACGCGCAGCAACGCGTCATAGAACAGTTAAGGAACCCAAAAACGCTGGTCATCACGGGCGCGGGTGTGTCGACGGATTCGGGCATTCCCGACTATCGCTCCGAAACCGGCCGTTTGACCAAGGGCCGTCCGATGACGTTTCAGGAGTTCGCGCATTCGCCGCGTCAGGTGCGTCGGTATTGGGCGCGTGCGTTCGTCGGTATGCAGTTCATGCGGGCGGCGCGGCCAAACCGGACGCATTTTGCGCTTGCGGAGCTCGAGCAGGCCGGCCTGATTCGTGGCATTGTCACGCAAAACGTCGATGGACTGCACACACAGGCGGGCTCGCGAAACGTGATTGCGTTGCATGGCGATATGGAGCATGTGGTGTGCCTGGACTGCAATGTGTTGCATGAGCGATCGCTTATCGACGACCTCCTCACCGCCGCCAACCCCAACTACTTCAATTCTGTCGAGGTGGTCGGGACGATGATCAACCCGGACGGCGACGTGGAACTGCGCCAAGAGGACGTGGAGCGCTTCCGCATGATCACGTGCCCGAACTGTGGTTCGGAGCGCCTGAAGCCTAGCGTGGTCTACTTCGGCGAGAACGTGCCCAAGGCCACGCGAACACAGGCGGATCAGTGGCTGGCGGAGTCGACGGGTGTGGTTGCGATTGGCACGTCGCTTGCGGTGATGAGCGGCTACAAGTTCATTCTGGATGCGAAGAAGCAGGGCAAACCTACCGCTGTGATCAATGGCGGGCCGGGGCGTGCGGATACGAAGGTGGACACGCTGTGGCGCACCGACGTCGCTGACGCCATGGATGCGATCCTGGACGGGCTCGACTTGTGATTCTCCTGCTCATTGTTCTTGCAGTAGCGGTTTATCGTTACATCACTACGCCGTTGGAGACTGCGTTTTCCACCGCCTACCCAAGTGATCTCCACGTCTACGTGCTGGGCGGGCAGCAGGTGAAGGACCACCTGCCGCTCTATGCGCACGACCTGTTGCCGGGCTTGCCGTTTACGTATCCGCCGTTTGCGGGCGTGGTGTTTTCGTGGCTGCCAACCGAGGAGTGGTTCGGCGTCGCCTGGAAGTTGGCCAGTGTGGTGGTGTTGGCCGGGGTGGTGTGGGGGTCGTCGATAAGCAAGAAGCACGTGGTGCCGCTGGTGGCCTTTTTCGTGCTGTGCACGGAGCCGGTGCAGGGCACGCTGTACTTCGGGCAGGTGAACCTGCTGCTCATGGGGCTGGTGTGCCTGGATTTCCTGCCGAAGAACAGGTTGCCGGGCATCGGGACGGGCCTGGCTGCGGGGATCAAGCTCACGCCCGCGTTTTTCATCGTGTTGTTGATCTATCAGCGCAGGTGGGGAGCAACATTCGTTGCCGCGTTCACGTTTGTGTGCACTGCGGCGAGCGGGATGAACGTGGTGGACGCGCCGAACTTTTGGACGCGCGCGATCTTCAGCACGCAACGGATTGGGGTGGACGAGAATCCGGGGGCGCAGTCCATACGCCAAGTGCTGGCCCGCGCCGGGATGGATTCGACGCTGCTGTGGCTCACGCTGTGTGCCGCCGTGACCATCCTTGCGCTTCTTGCTTGTCGACGAGCCCCCGCACCCCTCGCCGTCTCCTTCATCGGCCTGACCGCGTGCCTGGTTAGTCCTTTTTCCTGGTACCACCACTGGGTATGGATCGTGCCGCTTGGCGTGTTCGTCTTCGAACGCTACGGCTCGGTGGCGCTCATGGTGCTGATGGCCCCGTACGCTTCGGTGGTGCTCTGGCCTGGCGCCCCGCAGTTCCTTTACATTGCCGTGCCAGTGCTCTTTATGGCGTGGTACGCGCTACCCTCGGGTTATGCGCATCCGTTTATACGCCGCAGCGACCGCGGCAGCCACAGCACTCGTCCTCGCCCCAGCAGCTTCCGCCGACCCGGCCCCCGTTACCGGCGTGGAACTCAACCAGCCGGCCGACCAGGTCATCGCGCTTGAGACGAAGTTCAACCTGACCAACGATGCGGAAACCGGCATCAGTGAACTGCGCAAGCTCCGCGGCGACATGTGGGACCAGAACGTGCCATACGACGGAAAAACGCTCCGCACGGTCGCTGCAGAACAGGGCCTGGATACCCGCGAGAAGTACGTCAACGCGGTGCAACTGGACACCGGCTACAACCTGATCGCGCTGCAGCGTGCGGTGGAGGCGGCGAAGAAGTTCGCGCACGTCCGCCCGTTCAACGCAACGTGTACGGACAACTGCGGCCCGGAGGACACCGCCACCATCGGCGGCAAAGGAGGCTGGGGCGCGAACCTGCACAGCACGGCTAACATGAGCCGCGCCATGCAGGGGTGGGGCTATGGCGAGCTGGCGGACCTGAAGCGTCTGAACGGCAAGTGGTCCGACGACAAGAACAGCATGACCGGCCACCTGCACACGTTCCTGAACCCCACCGTGACTCGTGTCGGTTTCGCCGGTGCGGTCACCGCTGAGGGCGAGGCATCGGCTGCGGTGGTGGGATACAAGCCGACCGACGTGGAATCCATGCCGCAGGGTTCCCAGAAGGTGGTTCTGCACCGTCCGGCGGATGGCAACGAAACCCCGAACACCACGCCGAAGAAGTTGGTCTTCGCGGGTGTCGGCGATAAGTCGCCGGACGACGTGCGCCGGACCGTGGGCATTGTGTTGACGGTGCTGTCGATCCTGGCCGCGATTGTGAAGTTCATCGAGCCGTACCTGCGCCCGATCGCCGATAAGTTTATGGGGCGATAGCCTCGGCGACTTGGTCGAGGGCATCCATGGTGTCCTCGTAGCTGCCGTCGGCGCTGCGCGCGCCGATGGCTACCCCAACGTGTTTGATCCAGCCGAGTTGGCGGGTGTGCCAGGAGCCGTCTTCCTTCACGTCTGACCAGCCGCCTTTGAACGGAACCCCCAACTGGCCGAGCCCGTAGGCCTGGTCTTCGGTGATGTTGCGCATGTCCGCCAGGACGGGTTGGGATTGGTCGCGGGTGCTTAAGTAGTGGGCATATTTCGCCTGGTCGGCGAACGTCCAGCTGGTGGTGCCAAACGCGCTGCGCACGTTGACGTGCGGCCCGGCTTTTTCGATTTCCTCGCCGACGAGTTTGGCGGCTTCGAGGTCGTCGCCCATGCAGTCCCATAGGGCGCGGGCGGAGTCGTTGTCGGACCATTCGATGGAGGCCTGGGTGAAGTCCGCGATGGTGGCGTGGTCGTATTCGCAGTGCCGTTCGGCGGCGCGTGCGATGGGGATTTTGATGGTGGACCAGGCCGGCAGGGTGTCCAGGGAGCCGGCTTTGGTGAGGGTGGTGCCGTCGTAAAGAGCGACGCCCACCTCGGTGTTTGTCGCCTCCTCAATCTTTGCGACGACCCCCTCAAGGCCCTCATACTGCTCCTGCGTCTGCGTCGGTACTGCCTCGGTCTGCAACGGCTCAACCGGAACTTCTGTGGAACAGCCGGCCAGCAGTAGCACGGCAACCCAGGCGACCTTGCGCATTACGCCCCCGCAACCGCCAGGGGCTCGCGAAGCACGTAATCCAACGCCACGGCGCGGGCGATGTCGCGCACCACATCCTTGTGGCTAGGGATCAGGCGCAGATCGATAGGGCCGGAGGTATGTTCGCGGACGGTGCGGGCGAAGGGGGCGGAGGCGAGGGGGTCGTCGATAAACGCACTGCCAGCAACAACCACGGTGTTGGGGCAGTGGTCGGAGCACAGCCCAGCCACGAGCGTGCCAAGGCCGCGGGCGCGGTTGTCGAGCGCGGAACGGGTTGCCTCCCCGGCGTCCTCCACCGCCTGGCGCAGGGTGCGGATCGTGGGCACATCGATGGCGTCCAGCAGGCCCTGGGTGGTCAGCTCGCCCTGCTCGACCTCGATGGGGTTGACCCCTTCGGGGCTGGAGATGGCGCAGGCGAGGGAGTCGTCGGCAAACAGCGCCATGACCGACGGGGTGTCCAGGTCTGCGGTGGATTGCATCTCAGAGCCGACAATCGCGCTGGAAATCGAGGTGACCTGCACCGGCACGGAGAACTGCTCGCGCATCTGATCGCCGATGTTTACCCCGTCCCAGCCGAGGTTGGGGGCGTAGACGTCGCCGCTGCCGCGCACCGTGCCGGATGTGGTCACGCCCACGGTGGCGAGCGGGCGGCCGACGCTGGTGGTCAGTTTGTTCAGGCCGGCCATGATGTGCTGGATGAAGTCGTCCTCGCTCATACGCGAGACCGGCAGGTCCACGTCCACGCTGCGCAGGGTGCGGCCCTTGAGGTCGAACAGGGCGATGTAGGTGGAGTCGGTGCCCACGGACACACCCGCGTGCGTTTCGGTGGTTTCGGCGAGTTCGAGGGGGATGGTGGGCCGTCCACGGCCTTGGGATTGGGTGAGGTCGTTGCGTTCGGTGACGTATCCGGCGTCGACAAGCGCCGCGATTGCGCGGGTGACAGTGGGCTGAGACAGGCCGGTCGCGCGGACGAGCTCGCTGCGGGAGGTGAGTTCCTGCAGGCGAATGAGGTGCAGGCATTTCGCCGCGGGGGTACGTGGACGAGAAAACGAAGCCCAAGCCATAATGAATATATTTACTGGATGGTGCGACGAATTGTCCATTTGGCCAGCTCCTATACAATCGCCCAGCATGAGCCAACCCATGCGCGAGCCGTCGCTTCTCGACGCCACCTGCGAGGATTTCGTTTACGACCTCGCAGCCATCTCTCCCACGCTGGCAACCCAAATTGGCATCGATGGCCACGACGGCGAATTGCAGGACTTTTCCCCCGAGTACTGGGACCGGGTCGCAGACCGCATGCGCGACCTCATCGCCGACGTTGACGCGTTGAACGACTCCACCGATGACTCCGACGACGAAGACGACTTCGACGACGTAGACAACCTCACAGCCGCCATCCTGCGCGACCGCCTGTGTATGAAGCTCGAGCTTCACCACCGCGGCGAGCTCCTGCGCCAGCTGAACAACATTGCCTCACCGATTCAGGAGATCCGCGACTCGTTCGCGCTGATGCCGCGCGTGACGGAGCAGGACTTCGACGCCATCGCCTCTCGCATGTCGCGCATCCCGGCAGCGCTCGCCGGCTACCGCGAATCCCTGGCAGAGGCTGCCTCTGCCGGCGATGTGGCATCCCACCGCCAGATTGACACCGTGATCAACCAGTGCGAGGCGCTGGGCGAAAGCGACTCCCAACTCGACGAACTGGGCCTCCCGCCGGAGTCCAAGATCGTCGAAGAGGCGAAGGCCTCGTTCACACAGATGGCCGACTGGCTCTCCACCGAACTCGGACCCAAGTCGCCCCACGACGATGCCGTGGGCCGCGAGCGCTACGAACTGTTCGCCGAACTTTTCCACGGCCGCAATGTGGACCTCGACGAGGGCTACGCCTGGGCGCAGGAGGAACTGAAGCGCACCGTCGATAAGCAGAAGCAGATCGCGCGCAAGCTTTACGACGACGACTCCGTCGCCGCCGCATACCGCCACCTGAACCAGGACGAACGTTACACCATCCACGGCACCGACAACCTCCTCGCCTGGATGAACAGCGTCAACGAAGACGTGGCCAACGTGTTCCCGATCCCCGAGGGCATGCCCCCGGTGGAGTGCGCCATCGACCGCGCCGGCTCCGGCGGTATCTTCTACACCCCGCCAAGCGACGACATGATCCGCCCCGGCACCATGTGGTGGTCCGTCCCAGAAGGCCAGGAGACGTTCCACACCTGGCAGGAGTTGACCACCGTGTTCCACGAGGGCATCCCGGGCCACCACCTGCAGCACGCCTACGCCCTGCTCAACCGCGGTGAACTGAACATTTGGCGACGCTCCGTCTGCTGGAACTCCGCCCACGGCGAAGGTTGGGCGCTCTACGCCGAGCACCTCATGGACGGCTACCGCGAAGACCTCGGCTACCGCATGGGTCTGCTCGACTCCATGCGTCTGCGCCTCGCGCGCGTGATGGTGGACATCGGCGTACACCTGAAGAAGACCACCCCGGAAGGCACCGGCGTGTGGGACGCCCAGTACGCCAAGGCCTTCCTGCGCGACAACACCGCCATGGCGGAAGCCAACCTGGTCTTCGAGCTGGACCGTTACATGGGCTGGCCGGGCCAAGCCCCGTCGTATGCCCTGGGTTTCAAGGACTGGATCGACCTGCGCGACCAGGCTCTCAGCCGCGGCATGACCCAGGACGAGTTCCACACGAAGGCGCTGAGCCTGGGCTCAATGCCGATGGATATCCTGGCCCACGCGATCCTGCACTAGTCGTCTCGCTCGATTCGTTTCAGGATTCGGGGGACGAACCCGGCGAAGATCAACACGCAGATCAGCCGGATGAGCTGCAGTGCTACCACGGCGGGTCCGGCCCCGCCTTCTGCGGATAGGGCGAGCGCGGTCTCGAGCGCGCCGGGTGTGGTGGCGAGGTAGCCCTCGTAGAGGGTCAGACCCAGCCACTTGGCTACTACCCACCCGATGCCCGCACAGAACACCATGAGACCGACGATGTAGGCCATCGTCGCCGGCAGCAGTTTGGAAAACGCCTTCAACGCCGGCACGGACAGGCCGCCGCCGCACATCCAGCCAAGCGCTAGGAATGCCGTAATGCTCAGTGGTTCCGGGGGAACAATGGTGAAGTCCGCGAACGACCCAACCAGTACCGTGACCAGCATCGGCCCGAAAATGGACGGGTTGGGCAGCCGAGAAACCTTGCCGAGTGGAATTCCCACCCCGATCAGTGCCGGCACCAGCAACCACATCCACCAATAGGGCTTGAGGTGCATGACTTCGCCGGCGGCGGGCGCATCCAAAAATGACACCACCACTGGCAGTGTTATCGACACCGTCAGCAACCGCAGGTACTGGCTCAGGCTGACGTAGCGCATGTCCGCCCCTAGGTCTCGCGCGAGCGCCGGCATCAGCGACGCCCCACCAGGCAGCAGCGACAGCACTCCCGTCTTCCTGGAAACGCCATGGTTCGCCAACACCAAACCACCGAAGAACGCCACCGCAATCACCAACACCGCCGCGATGAGGCCAGGGACCAAGAACGGCAGCAAATCACCCGGTGGAATACCTACCAGCGGCAGCGCCGCCACCACGCCAATCACACCGCGGGCGAGGGTGAACAGGTGTTCGTTGATCCGCAGGTCACGCTCAGTGACAATCGCGACCGTTCCTGCACCAACGATGCCGGCGAGAATCCATGCGGCCGGCACGTGAAGGTAGGTGAACACGAGACCGCACAGCACCGACAGCGGGGCAGCGACGATCCAACGGTTCATGTGGTGCATAGTAGTCGTATGCTCGCCTTCCTTATCGCTGCCTCAGCGTTCGCCGGTTGGATCGATGCGGTGATCGGCGGCGGCGGCCTCGTGCTCATCCCGATACTCATGGCGACGACCGGCATGCCCGCCGCATCCGTGCTCGCCACCAACAAGGTCGCAGCGATCAGTGGCACCGCATCGGCCGCAGTGTCGCTCGTGCGTCGCGTTGGGGTGCCCAAGTTCACGTGGATTTATGCCCTCATCGCAGGCATTTCCGCCGCGCTTGGAGCGACTGCAGTTTCGCTTATCGACGACTCCATCGCCAACCCGATCATCATCACCCTCCTGATCGCCGTCGGCATCTTCGTGGCGGTCAAACCCACGTTTGGGACGACCGGTAAGAGAAGGGTGTCGTCGATAAGAATTGCTCTGGGAATCGCAGCCGCCGCACTGATCGGCGCCTACGACGGCATCTTCGGCCCGGGCACTGGCATGTTTTTGATCATGGCGTTCACCGCCATTTTCACGCAGCAGTTTCTCCAGTCGGCGGCGATGGCCAAAGTGGTCAACACCGCCACGAATCTCGGCGCGCTGATTGTCTTTGGCGTGGGTGGCTACATCGATTGGAAACTGGCGCTGATCTTGGCGGTGGCCAACGTGATCGGCGCGCAGATCGGCACGAGAACGGTGCTCAAGGGCGGCTCCAAACTGGTGCGCGTCGCCCTGCTCATCCTCGTGGTGGTGCTGTGCGTGAAACTACTCAAGGACCAGGGAGCCATTGGCTAGGCCATAAATGGCCGCAACCGCGCCGACCAGCACCAACGCCACAACGAACCACTCAAAGGTGTTGAAGGAACGCTCGTTGTTGGCGCGCCGGGTAGCCACGTACGGCACCATGCCCGGCACCACCGCCAGCGCGCCCAACAGCACGTATACCGGGTCCGCCGCGTAAATCAGCCATAGTGAGTACACCGAACCGATCAACCCCACCACCAGGTGAACGTGATGATCACGCGCGATGAGCACCAGGTAGATAGAGGAGAAGATGTAGGGCAGCAGGTACATGATCGTGGCCAACTGCACCATGCCGTTGTACGACGCCGCCGAGACAAAGAACACGACCACGAACAACTGGATCACGATGGTGGACAGAACCTGGGCGTTCTTGGTCGTCGCCAATCGCTTGGGCAACAACCCATCGCGGGCCATCATCACAATCGGCTCGGCGCACAGCATTTGCCACGACACGTACGCACCCAGCACCGACAAGCACAGACCGATAGAGACCAGCGCGCCACCCCACGGGCCGACAACTGCCTCAAGCACGGCACCCATCGAGTTGTCCGGCAGCGCCGCCAACTCTTCCTGGCTGAGCACACCGTAGGACAGGGTGGACACCGCCACGAGCAGGGCCAACACCGACAGGAAGCCGATGATGGTCGCACGGCCCACATCGCTGCGGCGGCGAGCCTGCTTGGAGTACACCGACGCGCCCTCGATACCGATGAACACCCACACCGTGTACAGCATGATGCCCTTCAACTGAGCGCTAAACGGTGCGCTGTTGGCGTTGCCCCAGAAGTCGGTGGTGAAGCGGTCCCACGAGAACCCTAGGAACGCCACCAGCACAATAAACGCCAGGATGGGTACGAGTTTTGCCACGGTGGTGACCACGTTCATCACCGCCGCCTGCTTCAGGCCGCGCGTCAGCCCCCACAGGATCAGCCAGCTCATTGCGGAGACTGCAAGCGCCAACACCCAGCGGTTCTGCAGCACCGGCACATAGTGGCTCAGTGTGCCGAAGAACAAGGTGGCATACCCAACCTGGGCCATCACCGAGCCGAGCCAGTAGCCCCAACCTGCGGTAAATCCGATGAAGTCACCCAAGCCGGCGCGCACGTAGGCGTACACGCCGGAGTCCAGGTGGGGTTTCCTCACCGCCAGGATCTGGAACACGAAAGCAATGGACAACATGCCGACACCGGCAATTGCCCAACCAACAAGCATCGCTCCGGGGCTCGCGACCGAGCCGATGTTTTGGGGGAGCGCGAAAATGCCGGAACCAATGGTCGATCCGATGATGAGGGAGACCAGCGTCCAGACCGAAACGGTGCGCTTTGTCATGGCGACTAACACTACCCCAGGGGTTGTCTACTACAATCATCAATCGATACAGAACGTTTAAAGCATAAACAACTGAGGGAGGCGGCAAATGCGCAAGAAAATTGCGGCAATGACATGTGCCATTGCACTGTCGTTGGCAACCGTTTCCCCAGCGTATGCCGATGACGGATACAAACAAACAGCAGTCGTGCCGGGCCTGACCGCCACCATCGAGGCACCCCTGCCCATCGGCGAAGCCTGGTACGAAGCCGAAGACTTACCGCGTTGGGCAACCTTGAACCCCGACGGTTCCATCCACCTCACGCCGGGGGAGGGGGTTACCCCCGGTGTGTACGAGTGGCCCGTCCGCGCAGTGCTTGCCGACGAGACCGAGCGAGTCTTCCCCGTCCGCGTCACCATCAGCAAGGACGCTTCGACCGACCTCAACCAGGAAGGCGCGATCCTCGACGCACTCGTCGAATACGCCCCCGAGGTCTCCCCGAAGTGCTCCGCTACCGCCATCGGCGTCGGCCTGCCACTGCTCGTGCTGCTGCCGCTTGGGTTCGCTTCCCAGATGAGCCTGCCGCTGGTCGCGCGTCAGAACGACCTCAACCTGGTCGTCGAGAACGCCCTGAGCGTCGATCTGAAACTTCGGGACCTCAACTCCCGCGACGTTGACCTCGGCATCGCCGCCATCCTCGCCGTCGCAGGCCTCGCCGGCGCAGGCGCGATTATTTCCCAGTGTGTGAAGTAGGGTCCTCCGGCCACGCATGCTTGGGGTAGCGGCCCCGCATCTCCTTGCGCACCTGCTGGTACGGCCCCGCCCAAAAACTGTCCAGGTCATCCGTCACCGCCAGCGGCCTACCCGCAGGCGACAGCAGGTGGTACAGCACCTTCACACCCGCGACTGTTTGGCCGTTTTTGCCAAACATGTGCTGCAGTTTCACCCGCTTCACCGGCCTGCCAGACGCATACTCAAACTCCTTCGGCGCCACCTGGTCCAACTCCGCAACCTGCTTCCAATCCAGTTGCCGCAACATCGCCGCCCGCATATCGCAATTGCCTATCGACGACCCCCTCGCCACCTCGGAAACCTCAACCGAATAGTCCCCTTCGCTCACATCCGGCCACCCAAGGGTGGCGTGCAGGAAGTCCAGCCGTTCCTTCAGGTGCTGCTCCTTGTCGGTGAGCGGGAAGTCCTCAAACCGCAGGTGGGTGAGCGCTTCCGCTGCCTCGTCCGGGTCCAGTTTGATCGGGGTGGAGGAGAGCTCAATCGCACCGACGGAGGTGACGAGCCGGCCGCGTACCTTGTCGTCGACAAGCATTGCTCTCTTGGTCTCGACCACTCTGTCCTGCGGAAACGCGATCGGTTCGGCATCTCGGATGATCACCTGTGTCGGTGTGCGCTGGATCTCCGCTGCCGCGATCCACTCACTATGCGAGTTGAACTTCGCGCGCGTGCCCGACGCCAACAGGTACTCGCCCTCGCCGACCTTCTTCGCAATCCATTGCGGAAACGCCGCCGCAATCACCTCGCCGGGGTCCGCCGGGCCTTTGTCGTCGACAAGCCTGCGCAGCCGCTTCGTATCCACCTCACCAGCAAGCCGCGCGATCGTGCCCGCCGCCTGCGAACCGAACGTCAACAGTGCCGCGCCCAGCCGCGGATCCAGCGGGAAACTGGCCAACCTCTTGCCAAAGCTGGTGATCTTCCCGTTGCTTAGCGCCCCAATCGCCTCCAGATTCTGCTCCGCCTCCGTGTAGTCCTTCGGCTGATCCAACAGCGGCAGGTCCGGCGACGCCCACGCCTTCATAGTCAGCAACGCACCCGTCAGATCCGCCGTGAGGATCTCGGGTGTGATGTCCGCCTGGAAGTTGGCGTAATCGTCGCGCGAAAACACCCGCACAACCTCACCCAGCCCGAGCCTGCCCGCACGACCCGCACGCTGATCCGCACTCGTCTTCGCCTCCGACACCGTAACCAGGCCAGTCATGCCCCTGTTATCTCTCTTGGGCACCCTGGACAGTCCGGCGTCCACCACCTTGCGCACGCCCGGCACAGTTATCGACGACTCCGCCACCGACGTCGCCACAACCACCCTCGCCGGCCCATTTAGCGCCTCATCCTGCTCCTTGCTGCTCTGCCTCCCATGGAGGGGGACCGCATCGTCCAGGAACCCGCACACCAAATCCACCTCGCGCACACCCGGCACAAATACCAAGGTCCGCTCCGTGCCGTGCGTCTGTTGCGCCACGTGTTTGTAGAACTCGCGCGTTCCCCGGATCCTGTCCGGATGGGGCGCATAGGTGATGTCCAGTGGGTGCGTCACCGCTTCCGTGGACAGGACCTGCGCGCCCATATGGTCGGCAAACTTCTGTGCGTCCAGGGTGGCGGACATGGCGGTGAGGTAGAGGTCGTCGCGAAGCAACGCCACCTCCATACACATCGCCAACACCAAATCCGTGTCCAGTTGGCGCTCGTGCACCTCGTCGATCACCACCGCACCGACCCCCTCCAAACCGGGGTCCTTGAGCAGGCGATTCAACAACACCCCGGGGGTTACGAACTCCACCTCGGAGCCATCCTTGTGCTCTCCGCGGATGGAGTAGCCGACTTTGGTGCCGAGAGGCGTGCCGTCGAGAAACGCAAGCCTCCTCGCCGCCGACCGCACCGCCACCCTCCTTGGCGCCGTGACCAGCGTCTTTCCTGCAATGTTTGCGATCGCCGGCGGGATCAACGTCGTCTTGCCCGTCCCCGGTGGCGCTTCCACCACAAGGGGACCGTGGTGGGGGATCTTGTCCACGACTTGCGACACCGGAAGGTCGCGGCCGATTTTCGCCAGGTCGAACATGGCAATCCAGGGTAGCGTGTGGGCCATGAGACGCCTCTTCGCAGCGATCGTCCCACCCGACGAAGTCCGCGAACACCTCATCACCGCTCTGCGCCCCATCCGGGATTTCTCCGGCACCGAAGTGCGCTGGTCTGACCCCGACAATTGGCACATCACGCTGGCGTTTTACGGCAACCAGCCCAACGATGCTGCCCTGGTCACGGACCATCTCTCCCAAGCCACCGCCTTCACTAGACCCTTGCGGCTCCACCTTCGCGGCGCCGGTTGCTTCGAGCGCCGCACCATGTGGATCGGTGTCGGCGGTGACAAAGCGCCCCTGAAAGACCTCATGGCGGACTGCCAACTCGACCCAGATGCGCGCCGCCGCCAACGCGCGCACCTCACCGTCGCCCGCACCGGCACGCGAACTCGGGACCCATTGCTTCTCGACGACCACGCCCACGCCCTCGCCATCTACACCGGCCCAGAATTCGCCGTCGACGAAGTCCTCCTGTTCGAGTCCCACCTGGGCAAGGGCAGAAGTGGCGGCCCGCAATACGACGTGGTGGACAGGTTCTACCTGCGGTGATCTACGTGGCCAGCCCAAAGTTGTCCCCATCGATATCAAGCACCAGGTTTTTAAGGTCATCAAATCTGAATCTGTGAGCGAAGTAAGGCAGATCAATCTTTGGTTGTTCGTGGAACGGGTTTTCCTCTGGGTAGTAGTCTTCCGGGTCCGGGAACGGCGGTTCCTCGTCGTCCGGTTCTGGAGGGAGTGGCTCTTCCCACGGCATTTCGGGTGCGAATGGGAATTCCATGTTGTATTCCTGCTCGAGTTCTTCGATCGCGGTGGTGGCTGCTTCTTCGTCGAGGGTGTCGTCGAAAATGTCCAGGATTCGGTGGCCTTTGGCGTAGAACTCGGCGGCCCGGGCACGGTTTTTACGTACGTTGGCCAGGCTGGACTTCCACCGCGGGTTCGTCGGAGTGACTTGCTCGTGGAGGAGGCCTTCCGGCGTGCAGATTTCGTATGTTCCGTCCTCGAAAAGCCAGACGATGTCACCGGTGACCGGATCGGGAATGTAGAACCCGCGACGATCCGTTTTCAGATTGTGGTGGTGCTGGCATAGTGCAAACAGGTTCTCCACTGCGGTTTCGCCACCTTCGCCGTAAGGGATGCGGTGGTCGAGCTGGCACTGCTGAGCGGCGCGGTTACAGCCAGGGTAAATGCAGGTGCCGTCACGGGCGATGACAGCGTGACGCATCGCCTCGTTCGGGGCGTAGCCACCTAGTTTCTGTACGGCTGCTGCGTCGAGGTCGCGTTCGACGTGGTCGGTGGACGCCAACCAGTCTTCGAAGGCTGCGGTGGTTTCAGCATCGGTCCAACCCAAACCTGGCAGAAAAACCGGGTCGCCTTCCTCGCGGTCTTTCGGGCTGTACACGTTGAGCACCGGTGTGACGGATGTGCCGGCGATTTCACCACACAGCAACTTCAAAGCGGCTTCGGGCATGCTGATGCCATGTTCGCGGGCGACAGCCTTCACACTTGCGCCGACGCGACCTGCGGCGATTGGGTTGGTGAATATCTCTATCGACGCGCGGTCCTCTCCACCGAATGAGAAGCAGTCGATCCGGAACGTGTCGCTAGTGTCCTTTTCGCGTTCATCGCGCTTCTTTGCGTTGTACCCGCGCGACTTGTCCAGGCGTTTAATTGCAGCGCGGATGCGGTCGGTGACCGTCTTGCGTTGCGGAACCTGCTGGTTGTTGCGCTTGGGGGTGAAGGTGTCAACCAGGATCTCGTCGATAAGCGCGAGTGCTTCCTCGTCTGGATCTGGGCCGAGCTCCTCGATCGCGGTATATGTAGCGGTCAGGTGGCCGATGTCCATCACCCGTGTGTTGCTCTGTAGCGCGCGAAGCCGTGGAAGTTCTTGTAGGACTGCATGTCCGAGGATCGCGTTCTTTACAAACCCCTTGTTCCAACTGGTGGCCGATTGCACCTTCTCAACAGTGAGGTCGAAATCATCCACCTCGAGGCCCGGATATGCGTACTCGCCGAACATTGTCCAGTAAATATCGCGAATCATTTGAGCGTTTCGGCTGTCTGGATCATCTGGTCGCTGACTGCGGAAAATTTTCGGTGGTGCGGTTGCCGTTGTCATGGTCCCCCCTTTCGTCTATGGTGCTATAGTATCGAACAAACAAGCGATACGCAAGGGGGTATAACGGAATAATGAAGAATAAAGAGTTCAGGTGTTCGAACATCCTGGGTGGCTATTTTGAAGATCATATAAAACGGCCACGACACGGTATGTTGGGCAGATGCTTTTCGACGCCACCGTGATCCCGCGCAAGCCACACCAGGTGATGCCTGGGGTGGTGCATCTACCTGCGTTTTTCACCTCTGATGAGCAGCGGGAAATTATCGAACAAGCGCGCGAATTAGCGAGGTCGGTTGCCGGCACGCCGGTGGCGATGCGCCAACCACGGGTAGGCAAAGGGAAGATGGATGCGTGGATGCTGTCGCTCGGGTGGTTCTGGGCGAATTCTTTAACCACTGATCTATTTCCCACCACTCCCTGGGGCGCCAACGGCGACAGCGTCAAGTTGTTTTTGAGCCGAAAAGATTAAGGCGCTCCAAAAAGGAGTGCAACCTTTGGAACCACTGTGGATACTAAAGTTCCAGAAGTGATCTGAACTATTGCCCTTTCTGCAGGTAGGCGGTTAGTTTCAAAAGTGTCTCCAATCCAGTCCACCACTAGAGAGGTACTATGTTTTTTCACCGTAATCGTGTCCTCGCAGGGGCAGTCACGCTGACCATTGCATGCTCGGTCGCGTCAGTGTCAGCCGCGTACGCTACTCCGTCACCCACCGACGCCCCCTCTATCAGCACTCAAAAGAGCAATGGTAAAGGGATTTCCACGAAGCATGCAGCGGGCACCAGCACTGAATTTGACCCTGCATTTGCCGAACAGGCACAGCAAATGGAAGCCGACCTGAAAACCATCATGTCTATTCCAGATGAAGTCCTCCTTCAAGGCGATGCTGCTACTCAAACATGGGTCCAGCAAAACCTTGTGACAGGGACACCGGGGGTAACTACTTACGCCAGTGTTCTTGGGTGTACTGGGGCAATTACGGGGATGATCGCAGGTAATTTGGTTGGAGCCGCCAAACTTCTCAAGATAAAGCGCTATATCAAAGAACTTGGAGGAGTGGCGGAAGCCGTTCGCGTCATGTGGGGGGCGAGCTTCAGCTACGAGAAGCTGCAAGCTCTCGGTGGAGCTGTCGGTGCACTCGCGGCGGAGCTCGTAGGAATCGCTGGCGTGCAGGAAAAGTGCTTCGACTAGCGCACGCATGTAGCAATAGTTGCACAAGAGGAAGATATGCTCGAAAAACTAGAGTACATAGGGTCTTGTTTGTCAATTGGGGCGGCAGTAGTGGCCATCGTTACGGGGCAGTTCGTCTTAGCGCTTGTTCTCGCAATCATCGGAGTGTGGGGACTAAAGCCAAACAGAAACCTCTCGAAGGCCCAAGAAATCGATTCGAGCCTACCCATCCCCTCAGCGTCTGCAATCAAGCAGTTCCGACAAGACAATCCGGACTTCTCGCTCACTGAATCAATTGTTGAGCTGCAGAAACGAGATGCTAAAAATGGAAAATGCGACCCTATCTAGTTTGCTTATCTTGGGAAAGTTTTACCCCGAAGCTGGCAAATTCCCTGGTTCGGGTACTGCTGGTCGTTGTCCCCCTTTTTGTTGAGGCTCTGGGATGGTGCCAAACAGATAAAACATGGACAGCGCCCCAAGCAAAAATAGAAATCAAGGCAA
>NZ_KV787948.1:145546-174750 GCF_001807155.1 Corynebacterium sp. HMSC05C01
ATGCCTAGGAACAAAACTCGGGGCACTTCAGAGTGGAAAGGTACTTTGGGTCGCGGAACAAAGCCTAAAGGTGCTCTAGTTTGAAGTGCTATCGCCTCGCTTTTCGATTGGATATCGGGGGTTCTGATCGGCCGGTTCTGGCATCGCTTTTGATTCAACGTCGATATGTTGCGCGGTCGTATCTAGTAACACCGTGGTGACTATCCAGTAACACTTGAGTGGGCATCGAGTAACGTCCCGACGGCGGTCGGTCCGGATGGCGCGCTGAGGATTTTGCCTGCAAGGCTTCGAATCTTGCTGCTTCCCGGCGACGGATAACAAGTGGACTCCTTTCCACGCTGAATCGGACCAAAACAGCCCGCCAAAACGGACTATTTCCCAAACCGATCTGGATTGCCACCATCAGCAGGACCAAGCTGTCAACGCTCTTCGAAAAGTAGCCCACTGGCGGCACTTTTGAAGCGAACCAACTTGAATCGGCAATTCTGCGGAAATCGGTCTCTACGGCAACAGAAGCGACCTGTTACTCGATCTTCACCCGAGTGTTACTGGATACTCACCACAGTGTTACTAAACACGTGGTCTAAACATCGATAAGTTGATAGTTGAAAATTCGATTGCTGGGTGGCGGGACGAACCGTAACTTTCATGCTTCACTGTTCTTCTATGGTTTCCATCGATGCAACTCTGGGTGCTTAATGTGTTTATTAAGGCGTTTCATTCTGGCCGCGTAGTAATAGCGCTGGTGTTGTGCTTGCTGGCTCTTACTCTGTGGGGCTTGCGCGTTTCGGTAGTCGCACCTGTCGACATTGGCACTGGGGTGCTTTTCTTCTTGCTAGCAGCTACATTGCCTCTGGCGGCATATCGGCCTACTGTCGCCGCTCTGGGGCATCTTGCGCTGTTTGCGGTCGCAAGTTTTTCCGCTCGTTCTCCAGATTTGGTGACGTTGACGTCCGTTCTGATGGTTACTGTAGTTACTGCGCAACGCAGGTATAAGACTGGAGTAGTCCTTGCAGTTTTTACGACACTACTTGGGTTTTACTCCCCGGATAAAAAGTCGTTTAGTGTGGATTCGCAGTCTGTGACCATCTTTAGCCTCATGATGGTTTGCGCATTTGCCGTTGGGTGGTTTATCAACACGGTGAATACAAAAGAAAGGCAACGCCATCTCCAGATACGCCAACGTAAGGCAGAAGTAGCTGGGCTTCTCCATGACACGGTAGCTGCTGATCTAACTGCGCTGATAGTTAGGCTTGAAGCATTGGCGATCGCCACGCCGGAGATAGAGCAAGCTCTACAGAAGTGTGCTACCACAGCGCGTAAGTCAATAGGCGGTATTCGCGCGTTAGTGGACGAGCTCAATGCCCAGGCGATCAATCATCAGCAAGCGACTGTGCCAGCGCTAACCACGACACTGATACAAACTAATCGCGCGCTTCAGGAGGCCGGATTTCATGTTGAATCCACCGCGAATATCAGCGTGGATCCCGGCACTGAGTCTATCGACAAGGCGCTCAGTCGATGTTTGTCTGAGGCCAGTGCCAATATCATCAAGTATGCCGTACCTGATTCCATGGTGAGAATGACTGCAACTGCAGATGCCAAACAAATCATTGTGACTCTCGCTAACACTTATAGACCGGGGCGTGGGCGAGCTGGTTCCAGCCATTTTGGTTTAGTATCTATGCAGCGAACGATTGCCGCCGTAGGCGGAAGCATGACACTGGATAGCGCTGATGCCCGTTGGTCGATTACTTTCCATGTCCCCGTCTGAAAGGTTTCGTCGTAAATATGAATTCCGTGATCTCTCTTATGCTTACCGTTAGCCTTGTGGCAGGATCCCCCGTAACAGTCGAGGTACCTCCCGCTGAGAGGAAACCGGTGACTCATACATACCAGATTATTAAGGACTGGCTGGGGTGCAGTAAAGGTCAAACCCATCCTTGGTGTAGTAAATGAGCGCCAGGATCCTCCTTGTTGATGATGATCCCGTAATCCGGGAATCCTTTCCGCTTTACTTCTCTAAAACCCCAGACCTAGAGGTTGTCGCCACCGCCGCGAACGGGCGCTGCGCGCTGACATGGCTCGATAGTCATACCTGTGACGTTGTGTTGTCCGATGTCCGCATGCCCGATATGGATGGAGTCGAATTACTGAAACAGACGAACAGTTTCGATGAACCACCTGTTTTTGTTGTGATGACAGCTTACGACACTGACGACACGATGATTACTTCTCTTGCGCGTGGGGCGTCCGGGTACGTCATTAAAGGACAACCTCCGCAGGTAATTATTCAGGCGCTCAGAGATGCGCTTAAGGGAGGGACCAGTCTCTCACCCCAATGTGTGAAACGGCTGGTAGCTCAATCCCCGTGGGGGCGGTTTGTCGAACGAATGGCACACGCTTCATTAACCGATAATGAGGAAGCTGTCATGGAATTGTTGCGCCGAGGAAACAGCAATAGACAAATAGCAAAAGAGTTATTTTATTCTGAATCCTATATAAAGAAAATAGTGTCTTCTCTTCTGAAAAAAATGGACTGTAGCTCTAGGGCGGAACTTATAGCTCTCCTGAACTGAGCTCATTGTTTCGGCGGAGTACTTTCGCTGTCTGGAAAAAGGCTCTTGGCGTCAGCTAGAAGTCACGAAGAAGACGACCACTACAGCCACGAAGCCTGTGCAGTCCGCATTCTGCCAATCCGCAAGCCGCGGCTACGTCAAGAAAGTGACAGTCGAGGTAGATCATGTAAAAGTCGTCTTCAACGTGTCCTTCGTACGCGTACATGCGGAACATTCCCCAGTAGATGTCGCGGATCGCTTGGGCGCCGCTTGCGTGCGGGTCGTTAGTGCGTTGGTTGCGAAACATCGGTTCGATTGCCGTAGTCATGGCCCCATTTGCAGGGTTGTCAATAGCAATATCGAACACACGACCGAGCGTCAGAGGATTAGCCAGCAGAAATGGAAAAAAATACGTTTGCCCGTTCGCACACTTTGAGTTATTGTGTGAAGATCATACAAAACGGCCACGACACGCAAGGTGGAGCAATTGCTTTTCGACGCCACCGTGATCCCACGCGAACCCAACCGCGTCATGCCTGGGGTGGTGCATTTACCTGCGTTTTTCACCTCTGATGAGCAGCGGGAAATTATCGAACAAGCGCGCGAATTAGCGAGGTCGGTTGCCGGCACGCCGGTGGCGATGCGCCAACCACGGGTAGGCAAAGGGAAGATGGATGCGTGGATGCTGTCGCTCGGGTGGTTCTGGGCGACGAACCCGTACCGCATGCTGCAGGAAGTCGATGGATATCAGGTACCGCCGGTGCCGGAGAATTTCCAGCGGATCGCAGGGGAGGTGATGGATCGGGCACGCGAGATCGACCCGCGGGTTGGTGAGACTCCACGTGTGGAAACGGCGTTAGTGAATTTCTACCCGCCGGGCAAAGGAATGGGCATGCACGTCGATGCGGAGGAAGAATCTGAGAACGCGGTGGTCAGCCTGTCGTTCGGGCAAGATTGCGTGTTCCGAATCGAGGGGCACGATATTCTCCTGATGTCCGGGGATGCCCTCGTGTTCGGTGGCCCAGCCCGCCGCGCGAGACACGGCGTGCTGGGGGCAAAGAAGGGGACGTCGACGCTGCTAGAAGGAAGACTCAACATCACTATGCGACAGATGGAGAAGTGATGATCGCACTGCTTGGAGTCTGGTTCGCGGCAATCGTCAGCCCAGGTCCGGACCTGTTTCAGATCATCCGGGTTGGCGCGAAGAATCGACGGGATGGCATCCTGTGCGCGCTCGGCATCATGCTGGGCAACACGGTGTGGATCGTCGCGTCGCTGGCGGGTCTGAGTGCGTTGATTCAAGCGTTCCCGGAGATCCTGTCGGTGCTGCAGATCGTCGGTGGCGCCTACTTGTTGTGGATGGGCATAGGCGCGATTCGGGCGAGCGACCCGGAGTTGCCGGAAGCGCAGCAGGTGAGCAGACCGTTCCTCACCGGTGTGGCGACGAACCTGTCCAACCCGAAGGCCGTCCTGTTCTTCGGAGCGATCTTCGCCCAGTTCGCGCACGTGGGTTGGTGGGCGGTGCCGCTGCTGGTTGTCACGGGCATCATCTGGTTCGTCGGGTTCGCACTGGCAGTCCGTGCGATGGCGTCCAAGATTGAGCGTTACGGCAGGTGGATCGACGTGGTCACGGGCATCATCTTTATCCTTCTGGCCACATGGATGCTGTGGGAGGGCCTACACTTCGGCACATGAGCGAACAAAAGGTTGCAGTAGTTACAGGTGGTTCCGCGGGTATCGGCGAGGCGACGTGTCGGGCCCTTGCCGCCGACGGTTGGAAGGTCATCGTGGCGGCTCGGCGTCTGGAGAAGTGCCAGGCGATTGCTGATGACATCGGCGGCCGAGCAATCCACCTCGACGTCACGGACCTGGCCAGCGTGGCAAAACTCAACGAGCTAGAGCGCGTGGACCTGCTGGTCAACAACGCGGGCGGTGCGAAGGAAACCGACTACCTGCGTGATGCGGATGACGCGGACTGGGAGTGGATGCTCGAGACCAATGTGATGGGGACGATGCGGGTCACCAGGGCGTTGTATCCGCAGCTCAAGGCATCGGAGGGGCTGGTGGTCAACATTGGATCGGTCGCGGGCACGGACGCGTACAAGGGCGGGTCCGGCTACAACGCGGCGAAGTACGGTCTGCGCGGCATGACCAGGGCGATGCGCAGGGAAGAGGCGGAGAACAACATTCGTGTGTGCGAGATCGACCCGGGTCGGGTGAAGACCGACTTCTCGCTGAACAGGTTCGGCGGCGACGAGGAACGTGCGCAGAAGGTTTACGAGGGCAACGTGAACCTCACCGCCGAGGACATTGCGGAGGCGGTGCGGTGGGTGGCGAGCCTGCCGAAGCGGGTGAACATCGACACGATGAGCATCATGCCGGTCGATCAGGCGGACCGATAGACTGTCCGGCATGCATATGGACGTGTCGATTTCGGGCGAATCAATCAAGCTCGGACAGTTCTTGAAACTGGCCAACCTGGTGGAATCCGGTGGTCACGCGAAGGAAGCGATTGCGGGAGGCGAGGTGCTGGTCAACGGTGATGTGGTCACCTCGCGGGGGCATTTGCTTTACGACGAAGACACCGTCTCGATCGGCGACGCCTCCGCAACAGTGATGACGGACTCGGACGGCGACGATTACTTCGATGAGCGCACCGCCAACGACGATTTCGATCCGGAGAAGTGGAGGAACATGTAATGCCTGCATTCGAAGGCAAGGACGGCATGCCGTTTTGGCAGGACCTGATGACCACGAATGTGCTGAAGTCCACGCACTTTTACAGCAACGTGTTCGGTTGGGAGATCGTTGACGGCACTGCTCGCAAGGATGGGTTGCCGGTGGCGGGCCTAGTGTCGGCGAAGGCTGATGGTTGGGTGACGTCATTTATGGGCGGCGGCGAGGTGGAGAAGCTCGGCGGGCGCATCCTGAGCGCGGACGACGAGCTGACGCTTTGTGAAGACCCATCCGGTGGCCTGTTCGGCCTAATGGATCCGGAGGAGCGCTTCGTCGCAGCAGGTGAGCCAGGGGTGCCGGTGTGGTACGAACTGGTGACCACGGACCAGGCCACCATCGATTTCTACGGCGACCTGTTCGACTGGGAGATCCGCGAGGAAGACGGTTACTTCCTGGCGTTTGAGGACGGTGCGCCGTTCTTGGGTATGTACGTCGGCGAGGCGGCGTCGTGGGTGAGTTACTTCGGTGTGGAAGACCTCGAGGCGGCGTGCAAGGCGGTCGAGGCGCACGGCGGCACGGTGCTCGTCGGGCCTGGCCAGGGCGCGTTTGGGCCGATGGCGGGCATTGCGGACCCGAATGGGGCGCAGTGCTTCATCGTCGAGGTTGAAACACCCACGTTTGAGGAGATCAGCGAAGCGGACTCTGTGCTGTGAAACGTGTAGGGGCGGCGCTGCTGGTGGCGTCGTTAAGTTTTCCGCTGAGTGCGTACCACGTGGACCCGTCGTATAACAGGGATCGGACGGGGCTTGCGGTGGTGCACCCGGACGGGCGCGTGTCCATTTCGCCGAAGGCGGAGGAGGCCCGGCCGGCGTTGTCGTTGGCGAAGCTCTACCTGGGCTACTACGTGCTGTACAACGGCACGAAGGCTGAGAAGAAGCAGGTGGAGGAGATGATCGCGTCGTCCGACGACGGGATTGCTAGCCGGCTGGACGCGAAGTTCCCGGAGGCGATCGATCAGATTGCCGAGGACTTTGACTTGAAGCAGACGGCACGCGGTGTGTCGTGGGGGAAGTCGCAAACCTCGGCGCGTGATTTGGCCACGTTTATCGCGTCGATTGTGTGGGATCCGGCAGCAAAACCCCTGTTCGCGGGTATGGAGAAGCAGTCCGCTGTGGCGTCCGACGGGTTCATCCAAGGTTTTGGCACGGCCCGGTTGAAGCGTGTGAAGGGCTCGAAGATGGGCTGGTCAGACGACCGGGAGAGTGCGACGGGCTCGGTGTCCTGGGGTGAGATCGGCAAGGAAACGTGGGCGGTGGCCGCACTGACGTACGGCACCGCCTACGAAAACACGGTGGATACCAACGTGGGTATCAACCAGGTCAACGACGGAGATACTCCGCTACATCCTGCACTCGACGGCGGATTTCTGCCGGTGTGGAAATAAACCCCTTGGCATAATACTCGGTGCCCTCGAGGCCTGACCCAGCCGGGACCTGCACGAACCCCTCCCGGTTGGTGGTGGGGAAGGTGAAGATGTAGTCGTCGGCGGTGGGGGCTGGGGCATCCCCAAGCACCCATGCGGTGACGGGGCCGGGCAGTTGGTCGACGGCCTGTTGGGCGTCTTCGGCACGGTCGACGTCGAGAATCGTCGTGCCGGAGAGTTCAGCAGCAGCGGCCACGTCGGGGCGCCACAGCATCTCTTTGGCATTGTCGGGCCCGTCCCACACAGAGACAGCCCACGCGCCCGTCGGCTTGCTCGGTGTGAATACGGCACCGAGCTCATGCTTGTCGACGACCACCCCACCCGACCACTTCGTCGCTGGCATCGCATGATCCACCGCACTGCCAAGCATGAGCATGGCGGCGTGCGTGATCCGGTCCGGAAGGAGTGCCAGGTAGTTCGGGCCGTCCTCGTAGGTCGCCTCGATGTAGGAGGCGAGCTGCTCCAACTGCAGTTCCGGCGGCAGGTCGCGCTTGACGCCACCGACGTTGAAGTTCGGGTCACCCTGTTCGTTGAGCGGGTATTCCTCTACCAAATCGTCACCCTGTCCTCGGGCTCGATCCACATCTTGGAGCCCTTCTCTACGTCGAAGGCATCGTAGAACTCGTCGATATTCGCAGCGATGACGTTGCAGCGGAACTCGTTCGGGGCGTGCGGGTCAATGGCCAGCAGCTGTGCCGCCATCTCCGGACGGGCCTTGGAACGCCACACGCGAGCCCACGCGTAGAACAGGTTCTGGAAGCCCTCGCGGGTTTCTTCGAGGCCCTTGTCGGCGAGGTATTTCTTGTACGCCACGACGGCGATGCCGAGTCCGCCAAGGTCACCGATGTTCTCGCCGAGGGTGAACTCGCCCTTCACTCCAGAGGTGTCGGTGCCCTCCAAGACGGACGGGACGAGACCGTTGAACTGATCGACCAGTTTGGAGGTGAGTTCCTCGAAGTTGGTGCGGTCCTGTTCAGTCCACCAGGAGTTGAGGTTGCCCTGGCCGTCGTAACGCGAGCCCTGGTCGTCGAAACCGTGGCCGATCTCGTGGCCGATCACCGCGCCGATCGCGCCGAAGTTCTGGGCGGCGTCGGCATCGGGGTCGAAGAACGGCGGCTGCAGGATCGCGGCCGGGAAGGTGATGTCGTTGACTACCGGGTTGTAGAACGCGTTGACGGTCTGCGGGCTGGACACCCACTCGTCGCGGTCGGATGGCTTGCCGATCTTGCCCAGCTGGTAGTCGTGCTCAAACGCGGCACCACGGCGCACGTTCTCGACAAGGTTGTCCGTGAACTCCAGGCCTTCGTAGCTGCGCCACTTGTCGGGGTAGCCGATCTTGGAGTTGAACTGGGAAAGCTTCTCCGCGGCCTTCTTCTTGGTTTCTTCGCTCATCCAGGGGAGGTCGGCGATGCGGGTGCGGTAGGCGTCGATAAGGTACTGCACCAATTCCAGCATCTGCTCCTTGGACTGCGGCGGGAAGTGGCGCTTGACGTATTCGCGTCCGATGTCCTCGCCGATGAGGGATTCTGCGAGGGCCACGCCGCGCTTCCAGCGGTCGCGCTGCTGGGTCGCGCCGGAAAGCTTCTTGCCGTAGAACTCGAAGTTTGCCTTTCCGATCTCCTCGCTGAGCACGCCGGCGCGGGAACGCAGGATGTTCCACGCAGCCCACAGCTGCCAGTCGGCGAGCGTTTCGCGGCGCAGCATTGCATCCAGATCCGCGGTGTAGGAGGGCATCATGTCGATGACGCGGCCGTCGGGGAGGCCGGAGGCGCGAAGCATCTTCTGCACCAGCGGCGGTACCTCGGAAAGTTCGGTCGGGTTGTAGGTGGCGATCGCGTCGCGCGACTTCACCACATCCCAGTGGGAGTCTGCCAGCGCCTTCTCCACGTTGATAATGCGCTGTGCGGCGATCTCCGGGCTCAGCCCCAGCAGGTACTTCGGGGCGAGGAACTCGAGCATGCGCGCGACGTGCTTCTCATAGTCCGCGAGCGTCTGTGCGTGTTGTTTCTCGTGGTAGTAGGCCTCGTCGGGAAGCCCAAGCCCCGATTGCACGAGGTACGGGACGGAATCCTCGCCCTGGGAATCCTTCTCCACCCAGTAGGTCAGCGGTGCGCCAATGCCTGTGCGCTCCAAGAGCCCTAACTTTTCGACGAACTCCTCAACGCTCGCCACCTCAATCAACTCCAAGTCGGCGTTGAGGGCGTCGATGCCTGCAGCGTTGACCGCATCCACGTCCATAAAGGAGGTGTAGAGGGCGTTGCCGTCCGCAAGAATGGCGTGGACATCTTCCTCCGCCTTATCGCGCAGGGCGTAAAACGCGCCGTCAATGCCGCGGTCAGCGGGGATTTCGTGGTTGGCGACCCACTCGCCGTTTACTACTTCAAAGAGGTCATGCATGCCACCATGCTACGGAATTGGCACCTGGATCGGGGCCAAAGATTGCTCGATAATCCAGTTGGATGCCTCCCGCTGCTGGCCGAGGGTGTAGCTGCCGTGCAAACCAATGTCGTGGAAGACAGCAAACGCGCCCAACCCGAGGGAACGGAACAGGTTGTTGAACTCCCCGAATGGGATCTGTCCCGCCGCCACGTTGGTGCGCATCGCCGGGGAGACAAGACCACGGTGCGCCTCGTTCATGTTGCACACCAGGTCACCGGCATTGCAGATCTCTAGCACGCGGGGGCCGAGCTCGCCGTAGCCCTCCGGGAGCGGGCCGAGGGAACCGCGTGCGTGCGGGGAGGTGCCGTGGGACAGCACCGCACCGTTGTCGCCCTGGTACGGGTTGGCAAACAGTGCCACACCCGAGACTTTCTCCGGCGCGATCGGGCCGCGACCGTGCGCAATATCACTGGTCAGGCGGGCGGCGATGTCGGCGCCGAGGGAGTAGCCCGTGAAGGAGAAGCGTGCGTTCGGGCACGAATTGGACAGGCGCGTGACAGTATTTCGTGCCTTGTTGTAGCCCGTGGCCGATGCCTGCTTGTAGCGCGTGGAGGCAAACGGGGTGGAGCGGTACGAAACCCAGACTGGATCGATCTCGCCGGCGGTGCCGAGCTTGGTCAGGATGCCCGTCATGAACACGTTGCCACCGTGCGGCACGTAGTCGGGGATCCCCTCAGCCGTGTTCGCTCCGCCCGGCACCGCAACCAGGTAATGCGCGGAGCACCCCTGCTGCTTGAAGGGCTGTGCTTCCGCAGTGGTGGTTGCGGTGGCGATGGCGCTGAGGGCAGCGACGCAGGCTGCGAGAACATTTCTGAGTTTCATGACATGTGCATCCTAACCCTGCTCGTCAGGGTTTCGCACCTTCATCGGTCCGGGGGTGTACAGGCCGGAACGTGTGGTCACCTCGGTGTCCACGTGTGCCAACTCGGGAACGTCGCCGACGGAGTTGCGGCGCGGCTCGTACTGCGCCACCGAACCCCAGTCGCGCTGCCAATCGTCCTTGAGGTAGCCCGGGATCTCGTACGAGGTGTTCACGGCCTCCGCAGGGGCGAGCGCGCCGCCGCCGAGGAAGTCCATGAAGCCAGAGAGCTGCTGCTTGCCCGGTCCGTCCGGCATGACGCGGAACTCCGGAATCTCGGTGACACCGTTGGCGTGGAAGAACGGGCGCTGGCAGGGGTATTGGAACGCGACGGTCCAGTCGAGCAGGCCCGGGGTGTCGGAATCGAAACGCTCAGACAGTGGGATCAGCTTCGGGTTGCGCAGCGGGGTGACCGCCAGCCAGTCCTTCTCCGCAAGGGAGGTGTCCTCGCCGACGAGACGCACCACGTTCGCCTCCTCCGGCAGGTCCGCCAGCGGGAAGCGCAGGTTACGCCACAGCGGGGTTGGGCCCTGGTCCAGCATCTCTACCTCGCCGAGCTTGCGCACCACACCGTCCTTGTTGGTGCCGTACTCCAGCTTCAGCTCGGTGCCTTCCTGCTCCACGCCATTGATGTCGTGGTGGGCGATGCGGCCGGCGACGGAGGTGACCAGGAGGGGGCGGTCGTCGCTAAGCTGCGGCAACTCGTACCACGTGGTCTCCAGCGACGCGGACTGCTTCGGCTCATCATCGAAGGTGCCGGCAACCGGAATGCGGTTGTAGTCCAGGCCGAACGGCAGGCGCACGGTCGAGCCGTTCACGCCGCGCATCGACTTCGGACGGTTGCCCTGGGTGTTCACACGAGAGGTGGACTGGGCTTCGTCGGAAGCGGGATCGACGTCGGCGGTGTCGTCGTCAGACTGTGTGTCGCTCAGCGTGCGGTCCGAAGTATCGGCCGTCTCCGAAGCGATGAACGCCGGCACGCCGTCCGGAGTGAAGCCGATGTTCTTGCCCGCATCCAGGGACTTGCCCAGTGGAACGCCGCCGACGGGGGTGAGGAAGGACTCGTTCGTGTCGTCCTCCAGAAGCACGTCGCCGCCGAGGGCACACACGTCGCCCTTGAACGACTTCACGTTGCCCATACCCACCGAATACGCCGGGGCCTGGGAGACGAACGACTTCACAAACGTCAGGCACGAGAACGTCACCATGAGGATCGCAAACACGGCGATCGGCGCAGCCATCACGCCCGACCAACGGGTGCTGATCGCGCGCGGGCCGCGCATCGACTGCACCACACCAATTGCGAACACCACCAGGGCGATCGCCAGCACCACAGTGTTGGCCTCGATGGCCTTGAACTGGACGGTGCGGTCCCACCACGGCACCGCGAACGAGGACACGTACCACCACGCGTTCCAACCCGCCAGGGTAAACGCCATGAGGAACAGCACCGCAGCCATAGCGAACGTGCGGTTGCGGTCCGACTTCATCGCAATCCGGGAGAGCACCACCGCACCCACAGCCGCAATCGCGCCGCCGAGGCCCGCGTAGATGCCGAAGTGGTGCGTCCACTTCGTCGGGGTGAACAGCAGGAAGAACGTCGCCATGCCCAGGATGAGCATCATGCGCTTGGTCGTGCCGGTGGTCTTGTCGCCCTTCGCCAGCGCCCACAGGATCAGGCCGGTGCACAGCAGCAGCACGAACATGGGGAAGCGGCGCGACATGGAGCCGTCGACGGTCTGCTCTAGAAGCGTTGCGTAGCGAGTCCACTCCTCAAACCAGCTCAGGGCAGGGCCGACCTCGGAGCGCACCTTCGTCGCCTCGAGCACGGTGGCCAGAGTTTGGTCGTGGAACACCGGCACCATCACCGCCAGGCCCGCGCCCATAAACGGCGCGACGTAAGAAATTCGGGGCTGCGGGCGCGAACCGATCATGCGCAGCACCGCAGGCAGCGAAATCAGGAACACGCCAACCGCTGCGAGGCCGGTCGGGCCGCACGCCAGGGTAAACGCGGCGGTCACAGTGCCCCACGCTGCCGGGGTGAGACGGTTCGTGGCAATAGCGCGCTCGAACAGCGCCCAGGTAGCCATCAGGCCAACCGCAATGATCGGCTCGGGGCGAGTGCCGTTGTTGTACGGCAACCAGAACGCCAGGAACACAAACGCCGCCGTCCAGTGGGCGACCCTGCGTTCGGCGATCTCCGGGCCCAACTTCGGCAGAATCTCGCGCGAGAGCAGCCACCAGGTGCCCAACGCTGCGAACAGGGCCGGTAGGCGCATCCACATCGACGCGGTGGTCACCTCCGACAGCAGCGACAACACGTCGTAGAACGGGGAGCCGAACGGGGCCTCCGGCACGCCGTACCAGCGGTAGTAGTTGGCCATGTAGTCCGTGTTCGCGGCCACGCGCGCCATGGTCAGCAGGAAGCCATCATCGGAGGTGTTCGCGCCGAAGATGTGCCAAAAGCCAAGGACACCGGCCACGACGCCGTCGAGAGGCTTCAAGCCCTTTGCTTGACGACGACGATAGCGCGCCGGACCATCCAACTTCCTCAACGCCCACAAACTGACCAGGGCGCTCAGCAGGCCGCCCCACATCGCAATGCTCTTGATCAGCGTCGGGGAGGACGTGAAGCGGGAGTTGATGTTCATGTGGGCGGACAGGCCGTCGTCGATAAGCGTGTGCTTATTCTCAAGCTCCGTGTACATACCCGTGACCTGCGGACGGTAATCATCCTCGCTGGTCTCCGAGTGGGACGTGCCCGGGATCTCAACCGTGGTCTCCTCGTGCGTCACGCTGACGAGCAGCTTCGCATCGTCGGGGAGGTTGCGGACTTCGTCTGGGGTGAGCTCGAAAAGTACGTCGTTGAGGGAAGTCACCACCAAACCGCCGTCGGGAGCGGTGATGAACAGGCCACGGTCCGTCGCCTTATTCGACGACTCCGGCAACGTGCCAAAAATCAGAGTTTGGTCGTTGCGCAGCTCACCGACGCTGTTGGCCGGCACCGTGACCTCAAGGTCCTGCGGGGCCAACGAAATCAGCGGTGCGTTGATCGAACCAACCGTGTCGTTCTGCGGCCACGACACGCTCGCCTCCGTCTGCTTCACCGGCAAAAACGGGGTGAGCAGCAAAAGTACAAACGCGATGAGACCAGAAACGGTCGCAATAAGACGAGTAGATCCAGTTTTCACTCCGGTCACCTTACTTCCTCACCGCGACAGCAAACGGTCCGATGAACTTCACGTCCCAATTCGCCTTGTCAAACGCCTCCGGGTTGAAGAACAACCCCTGGTAGCGCACGTTCGGCTGGCTTGGGTAAATGTCGTGGGCGATGTGGGTCTTAAAGTCAGAATCCTCACTGCCGCGGAAAATGAAGGCAGTCGGCGGCTCCCACTGACTGTTGTCGATAGCCTCCGTGAACTTCTTCGGGTCGTCGTAAGAAATCTGCGACCACGCCTCCAGCTCACCGTTGCGCTGCTCGAACTCGCCGAGCGGGTTGGCGTAGTGGCTGGTAAACGCGTTGAATCCGAAGAATGGCTGGAAGGCCATGAAGTTGATCTCGTCGGTGTAGATCACCGCGTCGTTCTTCATGTGGCCGTGCTCTTCGATGTAGTCGGCGATCTCGTTGTAGTACTGGCCCGCATCCGGCGGGAAGCGGTCCGCGCGCTCGCCGTAGCCGTCGGTATCGGCGTAGGCCTGGTCGATGTACGCCTCGTTCTTCACCGCAATGTGCTGCACCATCTGCAGCGACGCCACAGCCACCAGAACAATCGCCACCACGTTCAGGGCGGTCTTGTTCTTCACCTGCTGCTCCAGCCAGGTCAGGCGGAAGTTCGCCACCGCAATCACGCCGAGGGTGGCAAACAGCAACACAACCAGCACCTCGAGGCGGAAGCCCAGCAGGGAGGTGCCCAGGAGGGTGATCGCCATGGAGGCGAGCGCCCACACGTAGCTCACGCCAATCGCCGCGCCCAGGGAGGCGATCTCCGGGTCGCGGAACCGCACGATAAGTCCAATGAGGCCGAACAGGCACAGCAGGCCTACCAGGGACAACGACAGGAACGGGAGGGCGAAGTAGGTGCCCTCGATGGGCAGGAAGTGGTTCGCGGTAGATTTCAGCGCCTCGTCACCGGTGACCACACGCCAGATGTACGGACCCCACGAGATCGCAGCGATGGCCATGGAGGCGAACCCGACGATGAACAGGTGCTTCAGCGGGGTCAAGGTGCGCTCGCCGGTGAAGAACATCACCACCGCGATCACCACGACCGTCAGCGCGCCAATGGCGGTGAACAGCGTGTAGAACGACGCGGAAATGCCCAGGTAGATCGTCAACGCGGCGGTGGCTGCCCACGAGCCACTCAGCGCCCTGTGGGCCCACACCGCCGCGGCCGGGAGGAACATCGCCACGATTGCCGCGTAAGGCTCCTCTGGGACTTCCGTCAGCACGATCGCGGTGGTCACCACGGCAATCGCGGTAGCAACCGGCAGGGAACCGACGAGCCTGCGCCAGATCGGCGTCAGCATCGCCGCACCCGCCGCCAGGGTGGCAATCGCGTACGGCTGGTACACCTCCCAACCGTCCATACCCAGCACGTTGGCCACGCGTCCGCCGACCCAGAACCAGCCCATGGGATAGAAGGTGGGCAGGTCCTTGTACGCCATGTCCGCGTGGTCTAGGTTTTCAGTCATGCGGGACAGGAACTGCGTCCTAAACCCCTGGTCAACCTGGATGCCGTCGAGATACAGCTTGGTGGCAGACAGCGGAATGCCAAGCGTTGCGACGACCAACCCCGCCGGCACCAACGCCATCACCGCAGAAATAATCCAGTGCTGCTTCCCGCGCGTCCACAGCACCGCCAGCACAGCGGCGATGCCCAACAGGACGAACGACACACCGGTGGCCAACGACCTGGTCACCATGGAGGTATTGAACGCCGGCAGCGAGATCTGGTGCAGCACAAACCACGCAGCAAGCGAGAGAATGCCGCCTGCGAGCCCCGCCGCGACGGTACGGACGGCTGCCTGCCCCGGTGACAGCTCGTCGGGATGATAAGCGGTAGTCATGCGTAATAGTGTCGCATACGCTGCCGACACTCACCCCACGCCACGTTCCGCCAGGTACATGAGGATGGCGCGGACGCGACGGTTGTCCTCGTCTGGGGTGAGCCCCAGTTTGGAGAAAATGCTGGACACGTGCTTCGCCACCGCCGCACCGGAGAGGTAGAGCTTGCCCGCGATCTCGCTGTTGGATAGGCCTTCTGCCATGAGTTCGAGCACCTCCACCTCGCGCGGGGTAAGTGTGGTCAGCCAGCGTGAGCTCGCCGCCATGAGTGCGCCCGCCACGTCCGGGTCGATGACCACGCCGCCGCCTGCCACGGTCTCGCAGGCCTGGATGAAGTCCTTCACCTCGGCGACGCGGTCTTTGAGCAGGTAGCCGGTGCCGCCGTCGCCGTCCGCAAACAACTCACGGGCATAAGCAGGCGCGACGTATTGCGATAGCACCAGCACATTCACCGGGCCGCGTTTGCGTAGTTCCAGGGCGGCTTGGAGGCCGTCGTCACGCATGTTCGGCGGCATGCGCACGTCCGTGATCACCAGGTCGGGCCCATACTTATCGACGACCCCCAGCAACCCATCCGCACACTCCACCTGCGCCACAACCTCGTGGCCGCGCCGGGTGAGCAACCCTGCAACACCCTCCCGCAGCAGCGCGGAGTCGTCCGCGATAACGATCCTCATGGCGCAATCCCACTTTCTCCTCGGAACAACAGCAACGGAATACGTGCGGTGACGGTGGTCGGCCCACCGTCCGGCGAGTGCAGCTCCATCTCACCGCCGAACGCCGCGATGCGTTCTCGCATACCCTCCAGCCCGCCGCCGGGCGTGATTCGTGCGTTGCCGCCTCCCTGGTCGGTGACGGAAACATTCAGGGTGTGGTCGCAGGTCACCAGCACGCTCACCGGTGCATGTGGTGCGTGCTTCGCGGCGTTGGTTAAGGCTTCGGTGGTGAAGAAGTAGGCGGCGGCGGTGACGGAGGCGTCGATACGCGGCAGCTCGTGCGGGGCACGGACCGTGACATGCGGGCCGTGCTGTGCGGCGGCAGTCTCGATCGCGGCGACCAGCCCGTGGTCCGACAGCTCCCGCGGGTGGATGCCACGTACGGTTCTTCTGAGTGCGTCGAGGCCGTTGTGGAGGTCGCGGGCGGCGTCGTCGAGAAGCTGCGATGCAATGTCCAACCTTGCCTCGCCCAACTTCATCGCGGCAGCCACAAAATATTGCTGCGCGCCGTCGTGCAGGTCGCGCTCGATGCGCAGCCGCTCCACCTCATATGCCTCCGCGATCCTGCGCCGCGAAACCGTCAGCTGGTGGATTTTGGCGGCCGCGCGCTCCTCGTGTTTATGTCGCCGCATGGCCCCGAGCGTAGCCAGGTAGAGCTAGCACTACCCATATTCGGGAGCCAGGGCCATAGTGCTTATCGACGACCACCTGTGGAATAGACACCATGCTTGAACTCAACGACATCACGAAGTCCTTCACCCAACAACGGGTCCTCGAAGGCATCAGCCTGACGGTTGGCGGCGGCGAATCCGTCGCGATCATGGGACCCTCTGGCTCCGGCAAATCGACCCTGCTGCACTGCATGTCTGGCGTGCTCGTGCCCGACGACGGCCAGGTGCGCTTCAACGGCCAGGACGTGTCGGCCATGAACGACGCGGAACGCTCACGCCTGCGCCTAGAAAACTTTGGCTTCATCTTCCAAGACGGCCAGCTGCTGCCGGAACTGACCGCCACCGAAAACGTCGCCCTGCCACAGATCATGCGCGGGGTGCCGCGTGCGGAGGCGCACAAGGAGGCTGTGGACATGCTCACCCGACTGGGTTTGGGTGCCTTTGTGGATCGGTACCCGGGGCAACTCTCCGGCGGCCAGGTGCAGCGCGTGGCCATCGCCCGAGCCTTGGCCGGGCCGCCATCGGTGGTGTTTGCCGACGAGCCGACGGCGGCGTTGGACCAGGCCACCGGGCATGAGGTCATGCAGCAGATCGTGGCAATCGCGCAGAAGTTCGGCGTCACCCTCGTGCTGGTCACGCACGACCCGAAGATCGCCGACTGGTGCAGCCGCCGCGTCGAAATCCGCGACGGCCTGATCCACTCGGAGGTGGCGCGATGAGTGCAGTGACGTTGATGCGCTCGGCGGTGTCGTCGACAAGCGAAGGGCGCTCGCAACGGCAGATCGGCGAACGCTGGGTCCGTGCCCTGTCGCTTGTTGCGGTAACCGTGTCCACGTGGATGCTGTGCACCCTGATGGGCGGTACATGGATGTTCTTCGCCCGCGACCTGCACCCGCACGAGGCGGTGGTGGAAATCGAGGAGTCGATGGGCGGGCCCATTTCTATCGCGTATATCTTCCTCGCGCTATTCGCGTGCGTGCTGCTCGTGCCAAGCCTGTTGGGGCTGCTCACCCAAGCCGCGCGGGCGAACCTCGGCGGGCGCGAGGAGCACCTGGCGGTGCTTCGCCTCATCGGCGCGACCGCCGGCGAGGTGCGCGGAATGATGATTCTGGAGTCGCTGCGCCAGGCGCTTGTCGGGTTGGTGCTCGGGTCGGTGCTGTACATAGTTACGTGCCCGGCGTGGAGTTTGCTGACGTTCCAGGAAAAGCGCGTCGGCGCCTGGGAGATGCTCACCTGGTGGGTCATCCCCATCGCCTGGATCGTCGTGCTGGTGCTGGCTGCGTGCTCCGTGTGGCTTGCCTTGCGACGAGTCGCCGTCACCCCACTCGGCGTCACCAAGAAAATCCCACCAAAGGGACAAAACATGATCACGCTGGTGCTGTCACTGGTTGGCGCGGTGGTGCTGTACCGCTACCTAAGCTCGCTCACCATCGCTCCGCAGGCAGACGCGTTGGAGTTCGGCGCCTTGCTGGTGGTCGCAGGCGGCATTCTCACTGTCAATGCACTGATCGCCGTCGGCGTGATCCAACTCCTCGCACGCCTGAGCTACCGAGTCCCCGGGGCCGCGAACTACGTGGCCACGCGCCGGGTCGGCAGGGGAGCGAAAACCACCTGGAAGCGCGTCACCGCCCTGTACTTCGTGGCGTTCATCGGCGGCGTCGGCGCCTGGATCTCCGCAGTACCGGAGGTCGAAGATGAGCCCGCCCTGAAGATGATCACGAGTGACATCCCCTCCGGCGTGGTCATCACCGCCGTCTTCGCGGCAGTCCTCCTGGTCTCGTCCACCCTGCTCACCCAGGCACTGGCCGTAGTGGAGCAGAAGCAACTGACCAAGTCGCTCTACTTCATCGGCGCGCCGGCCGCGTTCCACACCAAGGTGGCCGTGCGCGAAGTTGGGATTCCCATGCTCGTGGTGGCCCTGCTGGGATTCGGCATGGGTGGCCTGATGGGCACCATCATGGTCGTGGTTTACGTCAACGTGCTGGACAAGGTGGCCCTGTTCGGCGCGCTTGTTGCGGTCGCGCTGGTTGGCTGTGTCCTGGCGGTGGTGGGGACCGGTCGGCTCCGCGAGCAGGTGCTGATGGGGATGGGCAGGGCTAACGACTAGAAAATAGTTCCCGGGGTGTGAACTATCTTCCACCAAGACGAAAACGACCTGCAGAAAGTGAATGTTCTGCAGGTCGTTTTTGAAGAAAGTTCCCCGGCTGGGAACTATTTTGGCGCTAGAAGTTGAGCTTGCTCATGATCGGCGCCGGAATCGCCTTCAGCACCAGGGAGATCGGGCCGAAGAGCTTGTGCACGAACACCGATGGCTTGCCGGCCAGGGCAGCCTCCACGGCAGCCTCGGCGACGTCTTCCTTGTTTACGGTCAGCGGGGCCTCGTCGAGACCATCGGTCATCTTGGTGCGCACCTGGCCCGGGCGTACCACGGTGACCTTCACGCCGCTGTCCTTCAGAGCCTCGCCGAGCTGCAGGTAGAAGCCGTCGATGCCGGCCTTCGCAGCACCGTAGACAAAGTTGGAACGGCGCACGCGCTGGCCCGCCACGGACGACAGGGCGATGATGTTGCCGCGGCCCTGACGCTTCATCTCCTGGCCCAACAGCACGCCGACCGACATGGGGGCGGTGAAGTTGATCTGCGCGGAGGCGACGGCAGCAGCCTGGTCCTGCCAGAGCTGCTCCTGGTCACCCAGGGTGCCGAAGGCGACGACGGCGACGTCGACCTCGCCGTCCTCAAAGGCTGCCTCGATCACGGCAGGGTGGGAGGCGAAATCCAGGGCGTCGAAATCGACCAGGCGTACGTGGCCTGCGCCGGCGTTCTGGACTTGGGCGATGGCGTCGTCGATACGCGGGGAGTCCTTGCGCGCACACAGGGTGACGGTGGGGCTGCCGCCGCGGGAGACGAGCTCGCTGACAATCGCGAGCCCGATCTCACTCGTGCCGCCGAGGAGGAGGATGTGTTGGGCTTGGCCTACTGCGTTCAGCATGGGTACTCCTTAGTTGAGCTCAAGACGGCGGGACATGTCGGATGCGAACACGCCGGTCGGGTCGATGTCGCGGCGGGTCTTCAACCAGCCTGGCAGTTCCGGATACATCTTGTGGAACTTCTCCGCGCTGGTGCGGGATTCCTTAGCCAGGTAGAGGCGGCCGCCGAACTGCATGACCTGGTCATCCAGGCGGTCGAGGAACTCGTTGAGGCCCGGACGGATTGGGAAGTCCACGCACACGTTCCAGCCCTTCATCGGGTAGGACAGCGGCGCCTGGTTGCCCTCGCCGAACAGCTTGAACACGTTCAGGGCGGTGTAGTGGCCGGAGGACTGGATGTCGTAAATGATGTCCTTGAACGGCTCCACAGCGTCAGTTGGGACGACGAACTGGTACTGCAGGAAGCCAGCCTTGCCGTAGCCGCGGTTCCACTTCCCGATGAGGTCCAGCGGCTGGTAAAACTGCGTCAGGTTCAGCACCTGGTTCCGGGCGGGGGAGCCCATCATGTAGTACGCCTCGCCGATCGCCATCAGGGAGAGCTTGTTCATGGTCCAGGACGGGAAAATGTCCGGCACCGTCATCAACTGCGGGGCGTTGAACTTCAACGGGTCCTTAGCCAGCTTCGGGGCGAACTCCTTCAACTGATCCAAGGTGGCCAGCGAGCCGCGGGAGATGGTGGAGCGGCCCGTCTTCGGCGGAGCGGAGATCGCGTCGAACCAGGCAGACGAGTAGGTGTAGTTCACCTCGGAGCCGTCGGAGTGCACCGCGATCGTCTCGTCGAGCGTGTTGGTGCGGTCGGTGTCCGCGATGAAGTAGGCGGTCTCCGTCTTGGTCATCTGGATCCGGGCGCGCAGGATGATGCCGGTCAGGCCCATGCCGCCAACAGTGGCCCAGAACAGCTCAGCGGTCTCGCCGGTCGGCTCCAAGTGCAGCACGCGGCCGTCCGCCACCAGCAGCTCCATGGACAACACGTGGTTGCCAAACGAGCCCGCAGAGTGGTGGTTCTTACCGTGAATATCCGGGCCGATCGCGCCACCGATGGTGACCTGGCGGGTACCCGGCAGCACCGGAACCCACAGGCCATACGGCAGGGCGGCCTTCATGAGTTGGTCGAGGCTTACGCCGGCGTCGACGTCGACAATGCCGGAATCCGGGTCGATGGAGTGGATCCGGTTCAGCGGCGTCATATCGACGACCAAACCGCCACCATTCTGGGCGGGGTCACCATAGGAGCGGCCCAGGCCGCGGGCGATGATGCCGCGGCGCTTGTGCTCGGGCAGGTCCGCGTTCTCATCCGCGACCCGCTTGACTGCCTCCGCAATCGTGTCCACGTCAGGGGTGGACAGGACCTGGGCGGTGGACGGGGCGGTACGGCCCCATCCGTAGAGGGATTGGGTTGTCAGTTCCATGCCCACAACCCTACCGCCGGACTAGAGATCCATAATGCTACGAATCTCCGCAGGCAGTTCTTCTTGGCTCGAAATCACAGGCCCGTCGTGTTCGCGAAGGATCTCATAAATACGTGTACGGCCCTTAGAGTCCACAAACGGCAGCTCCTCGGCCATCAGGCGCACCATGAAGTCGGACAGGGGGACGTCGACACGCTGTGCTGCCTCGTGGATCGCGTCCGGGTCATCACCTTTGTAATGCTTCCTCATGGCACACGAGCCTAGTAGGGTAAACGCCCGTGTCCTCGAACGCTTCCCTAAAACAGCAGCTCATCCCGTTTTTGGTCATCGGTATCGGCTGCGCTGTCATCGACTTCGGCATCACCAACACCCTCGACCAAGCCCTCGACGTCCAGCGCGACCTTGCCAAGGCCGTGGGCTGGGTCTTCGGCACCATCTCCGCCTACGTGCTGAACTCCAAGTTCGCCTTCAACGCCAAAATCGACGCCAAAAAAGCCAGCGCCGTGTTCATCCTCTACGCCACCACCTTCGCGGTGCAGATGCTGCTGTGGAGGGTGACGAACGAGCCGTTGTCGTCGCTAGGCTTGCAAGATTCATGGAAGAACGTCGTGTCCTTCGTCATCGCACAAGGCGTAGCGACGACTACCAACTTCCTCCTCCAGCGCTACTGGATCTTTAAAGGCGCTAAGGGCGGCGAAAGTCCTCTCGCGCCCCCCGCCTAAGCAACTTCAGCCAATCGAGGAAGCCCTTCGGATCCTTCTTCTCCACCAGGAAGAACCACCCGAACCGGACAACCTCCTGCAACTGCATCTTCTTCATGCCGCGCTGATTAATGATGTAGCCACGGTTGCGGTACGTGAAATACCGCTTCGTCTCATTGTCCGGGAACTGCGCGTGCGCCCGCCCGCCCATGATCGGATGGAACTCGTCCGACCCATCCGGGTGCAGATAAAACGCCGTCAACGCCGTGCCATACTTCAGGCCCGACTGCGCCAGACGACGGTGGTACTCCACCTCATCGCCCCTGATAAACAGACGGTAATCCGGCACGCCGATGCGCTCCATCGCCGTCGCCGAAATCAACGCGCCATTAAACAAACTGGCGTACTGCGGCAAAAAATCGCCCTGCAGCTCATCCACCCGGCGGTGCCACGTCGTGCCCTGCCTCAACGGAAAGGCCAGCTTCTCCGGGTCGTTGATGTTCGCTACCACCGGCGACACCTCCGACAACTGGTGCTGTTCTGCGGTTCGGTAGAGCTCTTCGAGGACGGTGTGGTCTTTCGGGCGACCATCATCATCCGCGCACCAAATCGCATCCGCCCCCAGCGCCAGCGCGTGCAGGAACCCATACGCGAAGCCACCCGCCCCGCCCAGATTGGTCTTGCTTGGTAGGTAGACGCCCTTGTCGTTGGCGAGCTCGTCGACAAGCACACGCACCGCATCCTCATCACCGTTATCCACCACAATGACCCAATCCACCGGATGCGTCTGCGACACCACCTGCTCCAACGAGTTCCGCAGCAGGTCAACACGCTTATGGGTCACAATCACGGCAGCAGTCGTACCGTTGCGATTCAAGGCAGTCATACATTTATTGTGCCCGAGGGATCCCAAACCGTCGTTCTTGCGTCTAATAACCATGACGAACCTACGAAACGGCATGAGTGTCGACATCGAAGCAATCCTCATCCACGACAAACAACGCACACCCGACCTCACCTACCACCAAGTCAGCGCCGACCGCTACCTCGCCACCGAACACTGCCGTGAAGAATGGCGGGTGGACAACGACGCCCGTCACCACCCACGCGGCGTGCGCTACCACGGCTGCGCCGCCGCCCGTGCCATCGCCCACGCCGTCGAACGCCCCGGCAGCATCGTCTCCGGCTTCTCGGCACTCGCCCTCTATGGCTTGCCCTACCTGGTCGAAGGAGCCGACACCACGCTGCTCGCCTCCTCGGGACGCAACCAACTCGCAGGGCCTTGCTTGCCGACGATCCGACGCCACTCCCGAGCAACCTTCCCCATTTGGAAAGTCACCCACCGTGGCGTTGGCCTTCGGACGGCTAGCCCAGTGGCGGCAGTTGTCCAGGCGTTGATCCAGGTCAAACGCGGGGAGCACTGTTGGAATGTCGTCGATGTAGAGGGCCTGTCTGCCGAGGAAGTCCGAGCGGTGCAACTCGTCGACTGTGTCCGTCGCTTCTGGGGCATCACACTCGCCGACATTACGGCAGCTGCCCGCCACAAAATCAACGCCAGTTGGTTAAGGAAGGTCTTGCGGCTCAGCAGCTCTCTTGCTGATTCCCCCAAGGAGACCGAGATGCGCCTTCTCGTTGCGGTGCTCGCGGCTCGGTATGGCCACGTCGTGCAGGAGCAGGTGCCGCTGGTCGTCGACGGCAGGACAGTGACCACGTTTGACCTGGCCATTCCTGATCTGAAGATTGCCGTGATGTACGACGGCGAACACCACTCGGACTATAAGCAGCGCAACAAAGACTCTTCCATCAACCTCAAGATGACCTTGGCGGGATGGACGCCCGCGAGGTGCTCGTCCAGGACGATGTTTGAATGCCTGGGCCTCGTCGAGTCCCTGATGCAAAAAAGTTCCCAGCGATAATGGGATTCGTGGAACTTTTTTGGGGTGTGCCGCCCGGCGTCCTGGGGAAAGTGAAACTTTTGGGGGCCGAAATCGAAGAAAGTTCCCGGGCGGGGAACTTTCTTCGGGAGATGGTTGACACCTACCCGTGGAAGCGCTGCACTAGTTCTGCGACGTGGTCGCCGGCTTCGGGGCCCTCGTAGGCGCGGACGACGTCGGCAACCAGGCCGGCCTCCCTAATTTCGCCCTTGTCCACCCACAACGCGGTGTTGCACAACTGCGCCAGGAAGTCGTTGGAGTGGGAGGCGAACACGAGGATGCCGGAGCGCTCGACCATTTCGGCCAACCTCACGCGGGCTTTGGACATGAAGGCGGCGTCGACGGCGCCGATGCCTTCGTCGAGAAGCAGGATCTCGGGTTCGATGGAGGTGACCACGCCCAACGCCAGGCGGACGCGCATGCCGGTGGAGTAGGTGCGCAGGGGCATGGAGAGGTAGTCGCCGAGTTCGGAGAATTCGGCGATGTCGTCCATTTTGGCTTTCATCTGTTTGCGGGTCTGGCCGAGGAACAGGCCGCGGATGATGATGTTTTCGTAGCCGGAGATTTCGGGGTCCATGCCGACGCCGAGGTCGAAGACGGGGGCGACGCGGCCGCGCACGTCGGCGACGCCGCGGGTGGGTTCATAGATGCCGGAGAGCAAACGCAACAAGGTGGTTTTACCTGCGCCGTTGTGGCCGACGAGGCCGACGCGGTCGCCCTCCCTTAAATGCAGGTTGATGTCGCGGAGTGCTTCGACGACGACGGTGTTGGAGGCGTTCTGGCCGATTTTGCCGCCGGCCGAGGACATCATGGCCTTTTTCAGGGAGCGGGATTTGGCGTCGAAGATGGGGAAGTCGACGCAGGCGTTGTAGGTGTCGATGGAAACCATGTGTAACTCCTAGACTCCTAGACCCAGTACGGCACGCGGAAGCGCCACTGTTTCATGGCCAGCAGGGTGATGAGTACGCCGACGATGGTGCAGGCGATGACGATGAGCCAGTGGTAGGCGGCGACGGGGTCGTCGATAAGCGGTGCTCTGACGATTTCGAGGTAGTGGAACAGGGGGTTGATTTCGGCGAGCATTGCACGCTTTTCGACGACACCACCCTGGTCCTTCAGCGTCCTCGTCGTCCACACGATTGGGGTGACGTAGAAGAGGAGTTGGACGAGGGCTTCGAGCAGCGGGGCGACGTCGCGGAAGCGGGTGGCCACCATGCCGAAGAACATGGCGACCCACACGCCGTTGACCAGCAGCAGGGCCATACCTGGGATGAACAGGAGTGTGTTCAGGGTGATGGGGATGCGGAAGATCAGGGCGAGTAGCACCCAAATGACCATGTTGTGGGCCAGGAACAGCGTTTGGCGCCACACGAGCCGGTAGATGTGGACCGACAGGGCGGAGGGGAGCTGTTTGATCAGGCCTTCGTTTTCGATGAAGACGTTCGCGCCGTCTTTGATGCAGCCGGAGATGAAGCCCCAGACGATGAAGCCGACGGTGACGTGCGGGAGGAATTCGGCGACGTCGATTTGGAACAGCATGGAGTACAGCAGGCCAAGGGCGAGCGACATCACACCGGTGGCGATGGTGATCCACAGGGGGCCGAGTGTGGAGCGTCGGTAGCGTTGTTTGATGTCTTGCCAGCCGAGTTGGAGCCAGAGCTCGTGTTGGCCCCAGCCGCGGATGAGGTCGTCGAATGCCCGCCGGAACGTTTTGGATGTTGATGGCGGGGTGTTTTCGCCAGGCGCGCTGGTCATCCGGGCGACGTCATCGCGCAGTTGTTCTACGTTATGCACGCAGTTCACCCTAGTGCACAACTTTCGTGCCCCCGAGCTGGTGGTGTGCGCTGTGTCGGACGCACGTGCATAATTAAGGGCGTTCTTGCGTGAAGGAGGTCGGCCGTGGCTTATGACGTGTGGGGGGTCCGTGGGCTTTACGGGTCGTTGGGTGGCGGTTGGACGTATCTGAATGCGCATGTGTCGCCGCAGGTGCCGGAGAAGGTTGCGGGGGCGGTTGCGCGCAGTTTCCGTAATGCTGCGTCGGTGCCGCCGCCGGAGCCGGTGTTGGGATCGCATTCCCGGTCGGATGTTGGTTTGCCGGAGGGGGCGGAGTATCCGATGGCGGCGCGGGTCGCTATTGCGGATTTGGCTGGGGTGATGCCGGAGCAGGTGGTGTTGGGGCCGAGTGTGCCGGCGTTGTATTCGGCGTTGGTGTCGGCGATGCGTCCGATGTTGCGGCATAACTCGTCGATGGTGCTGAATCCGGTGGATCGTCCGGTGTTGTCGGGGCGTTTGCAGCGCGCTGGCGTAGCGACGACTTGGGCGCAGGCCGATCTGGCTACCGGCGATTTGCCGGCGTGGCAGTACCGCGACATTGCGGACGGGTCGACGCGTTTGGTGTCGGTGCCGGCGGCGCATCCGGAGTTGGGCAACGTTGTGGGCGTTGCGGACATTGTGGAGGCGGTGCGTGAGAAGTCCCGGGCGTGGGTGCTTGTGGATGCGTCGGCGTACGCCCCGTACCGTCCGTTGGATTTGGATGCGTGGGGTGCCGATATCGCTGCGGTGGACATGGCCCAGTTCGGTGGCCCGGAGATCGCGGCCCTGATTTTCCGTGACGTGGCGATGTTTAAGCGTTTGGACCGTGAGGCTCTCGAGTTGGAGGTGTCGCCTGGTCTTGCTGGTGGTGTGCCGGCTGTGGTGGAGCACTATGCGTCGTTGGTTGAGGGGGCGGCGGGGAGGTCGTCGAGACGCAATCGCTTGAAGTACTCGATGGGGGAGACCACCGCGTACCTGAACGGACTGCGCGATGATCTGCATACGTTTTTGGGCACGCTGCCTGCGGTGCACATTGTTGGTGTGACGGGCGAGGCGGCGGAGGATGCGCGTGTGGAGCGCATCCCGCGCCTGGCGTTCGGTGTGCGGGGCGTGCCGTCGGAAACCGTGCTGGATCGCCTGGTCACGCACGGTATTGTCGCTGCTCAGACGACGCAGACACAGCTTCTCGACGACATGGGCGTCGCCGACATGGGCGGCGCCGTCACCATCGCCATGTCGCCCTTTAATACCCAGAACGACATCGAGCAGTTGGTGCGCACGGTCGCCTCGCTGGCGTAGCCTCGTTCCGCTCGGCTACGCGATCAGGATGATCTTTCCGGTGTTGTCGCCGGAATCCATGTGGTCGTGGGCCTTGGCGGCATCGGCAAGCGGGAACGTGGAGGTGATGTTGGGCTTGATCTGGCCGGACTCGATGAGCGGCCAGACGTTCTTCACCGTCGAGGCGACAATCTCCGCCTTCATCGGACGCGGACGGGCGCGCAGGGTGGTGGCGTGGACCGACAGGCGCCTCGGCATCATCCGGCCAAGCGATAGCGTGCCCTTCGGCCCGCCCTGCACCGCGATGACCACGAGGCGGCCGTCGGTGTTGAGCGTCTTGATGTTCTGCTCCAGGTACGGCCCACCAACCACGTCGAGGATCACGTCCGCCCAGGCCTTGAGTTCCTCGGCGAAGTCCTGCTCCTTGTAGTTAATAAGGACGTCCGCGCCGAGGCCCTTGCAGTAGTCGAGCTTCTCCTGGCTACCCGCAGTGACGGCGACGGTGCAGCCCAGCGCCTTGCACAACTGGATGGCAAACGAGCCGATGCCGCCCGCGCCGCCGTGGATGAGCACGTTGTCGCCCTTTTGGATGCCGGCGAGCATGCCCAGGTTCGACCACACCGTGCAGGCTGCCTCCACCACGCCGGCGGTTTCCTCCAACGTGAGGTTCGCAGGCTTCGGCGTGAGCTGCCCTTCCGGCACCGCGACGTATTCGGCGTACCCGCCGCCCGCCAGCAGGCAGCCGACCTCTTCGCCCTTTTCGCGGCCGGTGGTGCCCGGGTCCTCGATCACGCCGGCGCACTCCAGGCCAATAATTTCCGACTCGCCCTTCGGCGGCGGGTACTTACCTTCGGCCTGCACGATGTCGCCACGGTTCACGCCCGCCGCCGTGACCTTGACCAGTACCTCCCCGTCCTGCAGTTGCGGGGTGTCCACTTCGGTGAGTTCGAGGGAGCGAGGGTTGGTGTCGTCGATAAGTGTGATCGCTTTCATGCGGCCAGGCTACCGAGATTGAGCGACGCGCGACGTGTTGTAGAGTATGTGCGTCGCACTTGCTTTGCGACGAGGAGACGTGGCAGAGCGGCCGAATGCACCGGTCTTGAAAACCGGCGAGGTTTATCCCTCCAGGGGTTCAAATCCCCTCGTCTCCGCCAATTACTTCTTATGGGAAGAGTTCCGGCATGGTGTGGAACTGGCGCTCGCCGGGAACGTCACGCAGGATTTCGATGGCGCGCTTGGTGTCGGGACGGTTCTGGCCGGCGACGACCTGAATCTGCTCGAGGGGGAGGGGGTTGGTGAGGTGTATGGGGGTGGTGGTGTCGTCGATAGGCAGAATGCCCTGAAGATCACCCGCTGGGATACCGAGCAGCACAGTGCCTTCGGGTGCGTCGCGCAGCACCGATGTTTTCGGCGTGAAATGCAGCGAGCCGGTGAGCGGACCAGTGCCGAGCGTGTCCAGTGCCGCGGGGAACCAGAGGAGGTAGTCCGCGGTGTCGCCGGAATTGTCGCGTGCTGCCAGTCCGGAATTGAGCCACGTGTGGATTTTCATGCGGCCGAGTATACGGACGGATTTCGGTGATATTTGGCTGCTTGCCCGGATACAGGTAATGTGTACACAGCGCTGGAGATGTGCCAGAGTGGCCGAATGGGGCTCCCTGCTAAGGAGTTGCCCCCTTGACGGGGGCCGCAGGTTCAAATCCTGTCATCTCCGCCACTGCGCCCGTAGCTCAACGGATAGAGCATCTGACTACGGATCAGAAGGTTGGGGGTTCGAATCCCTCCGGGCGCACAAGAAAAACCCCCGCTGAGCGGGGGTTTTCGCATTGAGGGGCTACTGCGTCTCGACGACCGGCGCAACCGTCGTCGGCGCCTCCTCCTTATCCTTGCGGGACGAGCCGTTGACGTTGATGTCAACGCTCTGCACGTCCGGGACACAGGTGCGTACCGCGGTAGCGATCAGCAGCGCGGAAACCAGGCCGACGATACCGCCGCCGATTGCCATCGCCTGGGCAGGATCGAGGCCAGCGTTGCGGGCGGCCGCGGTGAAGATGTCGCCAGCCTGGCCGTTTGCCTGACCCAGGCCCGGGAGGCCCGCCTGGTTAGCCAGCGCGAGCGGCAGCATCAGGACCAGCGGCACGCCAAGGCCGACGAGGGAAGCGATGCAGCGCGGGTCGGAGGACCCACCGGTGGCGTTGACCTTGGCGCCGACGAGCTTGTCGCCGCCCTGCTGGTCGCCGTTGCCACCCTTCTTCGAGGAGCCACCCGAGCTGCCGAACAGACCACCGTTGGCGTTGTCGCGGATGTCCGGGTTGGCGTTGTTCGTGACCACAACGGAGTTGTTCGAGCCGTTGTTGTTCATGTTGCCGGTGATGACAACGGTCGGGTTGGCGTTGTTGGTCGCCACGACCGAGTTGTTGGAACCGTTGTTGTTCAGGTTGTCGCGCGGGTTTGCATTGTCCGTGACGACGACCGAGTTACCAGAACCGTTGTTGTTGGCGTTGCCGGTGACAACAGGGTTCGCGTTGTTGGTGACCACAACGGAGTTGTTCGAGCCGTTGTTGTTGGCGTTGTTGGTGATGACCGGGTTGGCGTTGTTGGTGACCACAACGGAGTTGTTC
>NZ_KV787948.1:174770-181205 GCF_001807155.1 Corynebacterium sp. HMSC05C01
ACCACAACGGAGTTGTTCGAGCCGTTGTTGGACCCGTTGTCGTTCATGTTGCCCGTGATAACCGGGTTCAGGTTATCCGTAATGACAACGGACGGGTTGCCGTTGTTGTTGAAGTTGTCGCGCGGGTTCGCATTATCGGTAACAACCACGGAGTTGTTGGAGCCGTTGTCGCGAATGTCCACCGTCGGGTTCGCATTGTTCGTCACGACGACCGAGTTGCCGGAACCATTGTTGGAGCCGTTGTCACGGATCTCCACGGTCGGGTTGGCGTTGCCGGTGACGATGATGCCGCTCGGCTGCACCTCAACCTTGACGATGCCCTCCAGCGGGCTCTTGCCGTCCTTACCGCCACCGAGCAGACCGCCGAGAAGGTTGCCGAGGAGGCCGCCGGCGCCGCTGCCGTTACCGCCGCTGCCGCCTTCGGAGCCTTCGCCCTTGCCGCCACCGATCAGGTTGCCAATCAGGCTGCCCAGGCCGGTGCCACCGGTCGCACCGCCGATGATGCTTCCGAGCAGCGGGCCGAGAATGTCTGCTGCGGTACCTGCTACTTCAGCCGGGGTCTTGGACGGGTTCTTCGCAGCAATCTTCAGCGTTGCCTTGAACGTGTCCTTCGTGCCGTCGTCGTGGACCTGCTCGACGGAGACAGGCAGTTCAATGTCGCCTTCCGTGAAGGTGGTCGGCGGGGTGATGCGGACGCCGTCGGCGTCGGTGGTGACGCTCCAGCCGGTCGGCAGGCTCACGCCACCCTTGCTCAGGGTCACGCCCTTCGGCAGCTTGAGCGCATCCAGCGTCTTGGCGGAGGTGGACTTCTCAAAGTCGACCGGGTAGGTCTTCTCCAGTTCCTTTTCCCAATCGCCGACGGGGCGCTCGTCGATAACGTTCAGACGCAGCGTGGTCGTGAACGCCTCGCCCTCGGCGGGGGTCACCTTCACGGCGATGTCCTTGTTGCCGGTACCAAAAGCAGTCGCGGACTGCGGGCGAATCACGGTGAGGGTGCCGTTGTCGTTACGGAAGTTCCAGTTGAAGATCGTGTTCGTCGTCGGTGCGACGGTGTCACCCGGCTGCAGTTTCAGGCCTTCGACCACTGCTTCCTTCTTGTTCCAGAAGTTGGCGGTGTTGAAGCGACCGTTGAAGGCGTTTGCGGTTGTCTTCGGGGCATTGCTTGTCGACGACTCCTCCGCCGGCGGGGTAGCCGTCGTCGGAGCCGGCTCAGAGGTGGGCTCTTCTGCAGGAGCGGTCGTGGTCGGAGCGGGCTCCTCCGAGGTTGGGGCCTCAGGTGTCGGCTCCTCCGAGGTAGGAGCCTCAGGCGTTGGCTCCTCTGGGGTCGGGCAGGCGTCGGCAGGCTCGGTGAACGTGTTTCCCTCGGCCTTCTTATCCACGACGTTGACCTTCAGCGTGGTGTCGAAGGAAGAGCCGTCGGCCTTGGTTACCTTGACCGCAATGTTCTGGTTGCCCTTCCCGAAGGAGATCGCAGCCTCTGGACGGATGAGAATCAGGTTGCAGCCGCTGGTGCGGAAGCGCCATTTATTGCGGGCGAGAAGGAGTGCCGTTGCTTCGACCTTGTCGCCGGGCTCAAGCACAAGCCCTTCTACGACTGCTTCGTCGACATCCCAGAAGTTGGTGGTGGTGTAGGTGGTGTCGAACGCGCTGGCGTCGACAGCTGCCGCCACCGGGGTGATGCTGACGGGGGATACGAATGGCGCCACCAGCGCCAGGGAGAGCGCGCCCGCCGCGATGGATACGCGTCGGGAACGTACAGTTTTTGCCATGGGGGCTCCTTGGGTCTGGGCGATAACGCCGATTCCTGGGTGTTTCCGCGAGATGTATCGCAAAACGTTCGTAAAGTTTTACACATGCGTAATAAATGCGGAATAGCTATCTGGGAATAGCCCCCGCTCGGGTGAATATGAAGCCAGGTACGCTCGCGGTGTGAGAGCTATGCAAACGGCTGATTTGGCCAATATTGAACGGAAGTTGCGGCGCCGCCGCCTATCCCCGCGCGATTTGGCTGCTATGCAGCACAAACTCGCGGGGATGGACTTGCGTGACATCGTCCGTTTGGTGGAGCGGCAGCCGTCGAGACGCGGTGCGGAGCTGGTGCGACTGCTGCCAGCGCCTCGAGCCGCTGTGCTTTTCGACGCCCTCGCGCCCGCCCACCAGGCCGAAATCGTCGAAGCCTTAGGTGATCATCAGATCCCTGGCCTGTTCGATGCCCTCGGCACCGAGGACTTGGTCATGCTGCTCGATCACATGGATCCGGAGGTGGCGGAGCGGGTTCTCAACGAGTTGGATGAGGACGACCGCGCCTACACAGACCTGATTCTCGCCTACGAGAAGGGGTCGGTCGGCCGTGTCATGTCGCCGAATGTGGAGGCGGTTGGTGCGACGGAGACGGCGCAGGAGGTCGTCGATAAGCTGCGCGCGCATGTTGATGACCTGGAGACGATCTACACCGTGCCAGTTATCGACGACATGCACCACGTCACCGGCGTACTCAGCCTGAAGGACCTGTTCAAGGCGCGTGCGGACGACGAAGTGGGCACCATCATGCGCGAAACCCCCACCGTCGTGGAGAGCGAAGACGCCGAGTATGCGGCGCGTCGCCTGCTCGCGTCTGGTCACCTCGCGTACCCGGTGGTGGATAACGGCCAGCACCTTGTGGGCATTTTTACTTACGACGAGGCCCAGGACATCGTCGAGTTCGCCGACAGCGAGGACTCCGCACGTCAGGGTGGTTCCGAGTCGCTGAAGCAGCCGTATCTGTCCACGCCGGTGCTCAACCTGGTGCGATCCCGCATCGTGTGGCTGCTCGTGCTGGCGGTTTCCGCGATTCTGACCGTGCAGGTGCTCGGCATCTTTGAGGACACGCTCGCCCAAGTGACCGTGCTGTCCCTATTTATTCCGCTGCTGACCGGCACCGGCGGCAACACCGGTAACCAGGCCGCGACAACGGTGACGCGTGCGCTAGCGCTTCACGACGTGACCAAGGGCGACATCTTTAAAGTCATGTGGCGTGAACTGCGCGTCGGCGCGACCCTTGGTTCGGTGCTTGGCATCCTCGGTTTGGGTATCGCGTGGGCCGTTTTCGGGCAAGAAATAGGCATTGTGATCGGTTCCACACTTTTTTGTGTGTGCGCCATGTCCGCGACCGTCGGCGGCATCATGCCGATCATCGCTCGCGCAGTCGGCGCCGACCCGGCGGTGTTCTCCAACCCGTTCATCTCTACCTTCTGCGACGCGACCGGTTTGGTCATTTACTTCCTCATCGCCAAGAGTGTCCTTGGCCTGTAATGGTGTCCTGAACTGCCGTTTTGGTGGTGCGCCCTGCCGGGTGTAATGTTCTTCTTCGTTGCCAACAGGCACTGCGCCCGTAGCTCAACGGATAGAGCATCTGACTACGGATCAGAAGGTTGGGGGTTCGAATCCCTCCGGGCGCACCAATTTCGGGAAGGCCCCACACGGTTTGTGTGGGGCCTTCCCTTTTCGTATCCCTAGCGGTTTTTCTGAGACGCAATTACGGCAAAGATTAATAAACCCTTTGAATCTGAATAAACACTGATTAAGCAGGGGCTTTAGATGTGAGTGCGCTTGAAAGCGCCTGTCCAAGTTGGTAAATTATTTGGAAGTCTCGCGCGGAAGTTCGTGTTCTATGTACTTCTTGCCCGAATTTCTCCCGTTATAGAAAAATCAACCATTGGAGCAATCTTGAACAACGCTTCCTCTCCGTTCGATTTCAATGCAAACTTCTCCGCGCGCCGTTCCTCACGTCGCGGCTTCTCCGGCAAACGCACCGCCATTGCAGGTATGACCGCAGTGTCGCTGGCGCTGTCTGGCTTGACTGTGCCGAGTGTTGTTGGTGGGGAGGTGCAGGTTGCGGGGGCACAGGCCGGCAAAGTTGAAGCGGGTAAGACAGGTGCGATCTCCTACGCCAAGGGGAGTCGTTTCTACGGAATTGTGAATACACACCAAAAGCCGCCGGCAGGCATTGATACTGTGCGCATCCGTATCGACCCTAAAGAGTCGGCTCGTGAGCGATTCCTGGGCACGGATTCTTTCCCAGTGAAGGCTACGGTCCGCTACGCCTCTACCGAATACACAGTTGATGCCACCGCAACCCCGGATTCTGATGGTCGCGGTTTTGTGTTCACTCTGGCAGAGCAGGTTAAGAATTTGCCAGCTGGTGGTTCCATTTCGTTTAAGGCGGACCAACAAACGACTGCCGACAAAGTTCGGGCAACGGGTGGTTTTACAAACGCATCGGGACATGTGGAATTCCTTTTGGGGAGTGCCTCCTATACGGAATTCGTCCGATATGAGGTAAACGGCGAGGGTGCCGGTGTGGCTCCTGGTATCACTGTGCGGTTGTTGAAAGAGAGCAACCGTGAGGAAGTAACGACGGCGATTACTGATGAGAACGGGTACTTCTCATTCAGAGGCGTTCCTCGAGACCAGAAGTACATTGTGGAAGTTGTTCCGCCTGCTGGGTACCAGAAGCCGAAGGAGTCGCCTTGGGATGCCGTTGCTCAGGGGGATAGGCCTCAAACCTCGCCGTTTAACCTGCGTCCTTTGGATAAACCAGTAGAAAAGGGAACCCTCAACGTAAAGCTCAAGGGAGTTTCGGGTGAAAACCCGGTTAGCGTTCGCGTTGTCGGTCAAGGAATTGACCAAACCTTCGACGGGATCGATCGGGACCTTTCTGTTTCAAACCTGCCGGTCGGTGACTACAGCGTCACCGTGATCACTCCCTACGGGTACAAGGTTGTCGAGCCGGATTCCGGTACGCAGCAGGCAAGTGTTAAAAACGGCCTTGAAGAAAACATTGAATTCGATATCCGCGCAGCCGCGATCTTGAAGGTTGACCTCTCCTGGAGCGATGAGGAAGTACCGGTAACAATCCACGTCCAGGGGGAACACGTGAGTGGTTACCTCCGAAATATAGATGACAGCTTCTGGCTGACAGAGTTGCTTCCAGGCGAATACACGTTCACGGTGGTACAACCGGACGACTATTCTGGCACTGTCAAGGTCGGTGGGAAACCGGTTGCAGGCAATCGTGTTGATGTGCGGCTGGACCAAGAAAATCGTGTCGAGCTGAACGTTTCGCGTGACCGGGGCTCGATCACAGGCACCGTCAAAGACGAAGACGGCCCGCTTGCTGGCGTGAAGGTGACAGCTGGTGGACAAGAAGCAGTCACCGACAAGAACGGTAACTACACAATCTCCAATGTGAAGACCGGTACGCAAACGGTTTCTATCGTCGATGGCGGCAACTTAAGCAAATCTCACATGCTGCCAAACGCCGTGCAGAAACCGGTAAACAAGGGCGAGAGCACCCGTGCAGATTTCGTACTAGAGACTAAAAAGGGATCGCTGCGGGTAAATCTGGAAAACGTCTCCTCGTCGAATCCAGTGAACGTAACGGTGCAAGGGCCAGACTTCAATGACACGTTGGAGAATATGACTGGTTCCTTTTCGTTGAAACCCCTGAAGATCGGCGAATACACCGTGACAGTCACTCCGGTGAAAAAGGGATACTCGGTCGAGGGCCGCAATGAGGCCACGAAGCAGGTTGAACCAGATCAAGAGGCCAACCTCAAGTTCAAGGTCACCGCTGACAAGGTAGAAGGTAAGGTCACCGTTGTTAACGACGCGGGTACGCCGATGCCTGGCGTCAAGGTCACACTGAGCGACGGAACTTCAGCAACCACCAATGCGCAAGGTGTGGCTACGTTTACGGGGCTGACGCCGGGCAATTACGTCGCAAGTGTTTCCGCAGGCGAGTCGTACTCCGGTGGTAGTGCATCACTTAATGCGCGCGTCGGCGAGGGTGGCTCCACGACGCTGAGGGTGGGTTCCCTCAACCAAGTCACCGGCACGGTTGTCGACGATCTGGGTAACCCGGTAGAGGGCGCTACGGTCGTCGTCAAGCAGGGTGCTACCACCAAGACGACAAAGACCACGGATAAGGACGGCCGTTTCGACGCCGGCAAATTCGAGACTGGTTCGTACACCGCACAGGTGCTCGCGGGGAATACGTATAAGGCGTCTCAAGTTGAGTCCGTCAACGTTGAGCCAGGTAAGGGCACCAATGCCACTAAGCTGACGGTTCCGCTGATCCGTGGCGGACTTGCCGCATCGTTCTCTGGGCCGGTTGACCCCGCTTCGGTTGTCGTTACGGGTGGCCCGAAGAACATCAACCAGACGCTGAAGAAGACGAATGGGGGATACAGCCTGGATAACCTGTACCCGGGTAAGTACAGGGTCTCGGCAACGGCACCTCAGGACCACTCCATCGAGCCGAGCTTTAGAGACATTGAGGTCAAGTCCAAGGAAACCAACAAGGACGCAGCCTTCACCATTACTGCTGATAAGGGTTCGGTCTCTGGTGTTGTCAAGGATGACAATGATGAGCCGGTTAAGGGTGCGAAGGTTGTT
>NZ_KV787948.1:181225-181612 GCF_001807155.1 Corynebacterium sp. HMSC05C01
GACTGCGCCGGGTTATGACGAGGCGAAGACCTCTGTGAAGGTGGACAAGGATAAGGCGAATGATTTCGATGTTGAGTTGAAGCGTTCGACTGATTCGGTCTCTGGTGTTGTCAAGGATGACAAGGATGAGCCGGTTAAGGGTGCGAAGGTTGTTCTTGATGATGGCAAGGGCAATCGTTTTGAGCGTGAGACTGGTACCGATGGCAAGGTTGATGTCTCTGATGTGCCGACTGGTGATTACACGGTCACTGTGACTGCGCCGGGTTATGACGAGGCGAAGACGTCGGTGAAGGTGGACAAGGATAAGGCGAACAACTTCGATGTAACGCTCAATCCGACTCCGAAGCCGACGCCACCGCCGGAACCGCAGCCGCAGCCGGAACCGCA
>NZ_KV787948.1:181632-186808 GCF_001807155.1 Corynebacterium sp. HMSC05C01
CAGCCGGAACCGCAGCCGCAGCCGGAACCGACCGAGGAGGAGACCACTCCGGCCGAGACCAAGCCTTCCATTACCGGCACAGTCAAGGACAAGGACGGCAAGCCGCTGCCGCAGGACGGCGAGGGTAAGCCGAATGTCACGGTTTACGGACCTGATGGCGAGAAGGTTGCTGAGAACGTAGAGATCACGGATCCAGAGGGCAACTTCGAGATCCATGGTCCGGACGACAAGCCGCTGCCTGACGGTAAGTACATCGTCGAGGTAGAGACCCCTGAGGGCATGAACAACCCACGTCCGAAGATCGTTGAGGTCAAGGACGGCGAGTCTAAGCCGATCGAGTTCGAGGTCGACAAGTCGGAGCGTGACCGCAAGGATAAGTCTGACCGCATCGGTGAAAACACCGTCGGTGGTTGGTTGATCGATGAGCACGGTAACCCGATCCAGGGTGCAAAGATCAAGTTCATCAAGAAGGATGTCGCTGATCCGAACACCATCTCGGTCGATCCCCGCACTGAGGAGACCAAGGGACCGGAGTACTTCGACTACGAGATTCCGCTCAGCGTTGATGGAGACGGCTTCTTCGTTACCCCGGAGATCGATTTCCAGTACTTCCCTGAAGGCGTCGTCGATTTCGACATGGAAATTGAGCTGCCGGAGGGCTGGCCGGACACCGACATCAACGGCAAGCCGCTGAACCGTAAGGTCACGGTGAAGCAAGGCGAGCGGACCGACATTGGCGAGATCCGTGTCAAGGCTCCGGAAAACCAGTCCATTGAGGGCAATATCAACGACGGCAACGGCAATGCTGTTCCGGGTACCAAGGTCGTAGTGACCGACCCGAATGGCGACTCCAAGGTCATCGGCGTTGAGGACGATGGCTCCTTCAAGATCGACAAGATCAAGCCAGGCGTCAACGAGATCGAGATCCTGACTCCGGGTAGCGACCGCGAGATCGACAAGATCAAGGTGCCGGTCCGCCCTGGTGATGACGTGAAGCTGCCGGAAATCCAGCTGACCAAGAATGCTTCCCTGAAACTGGAGAAGCAGGTCTGGGGGCGTGACGCCGATAACCTGGGCAAGGTTAAGGACAAGGACGGCAATCTTGTCGACGATGTCATGACCACCCTGCCCGGCGAGGATCTCTACTACGAGCTCTTCATCACCAACACCGGTGATACGCCGATTAAGAACATCGAGATCGATGATCCGGAACTTCAGTCGCGCAACATCGAATTGAATATGCCGGAAGGCTGGACTGCTGAGCTCGCCCCGGGTGCAACCGAGGTGATTAAGGCCAAGATGAAGGCTCCGGAGGATGCGTTCGACTTCAACAACGTCGCTACCGCCTTCGGTGAAACCTCCACTGGTGAAAAGGTAGGTTCCGCACCGGATTCGGCGTACACCAAGTTCATCAAGGCAGAGGTGCACAAGAAGGTCAACGCCCGCTTTGCTACCAACCCGGACAAGCCTGTTCGTATGAGCGTCGGCAACGCACTGAAGTTCACCTACGAAATCCAGAACACCGGTTCTGCACCGATGGTGAACGTGGAACTTAAGGACGCGATCTTTGAGGGCGATGCCAAGGACAAGGATGGCAACGACGTTCCAGCTGATCAGCTGAAGAAGGTCAAGGATCTTAAGATTAAGAAGCCTGAAGGCTTCAACGGCACGTTGCTGCCAGGTCAGCGTGTGATCTTCACTGCGGAGATTCCGGAAGGTCTGGCAACCAATGTCCGTCACCACAACCAAGCGGAAGCAAGGGGCGAGCTCCCGACGCGTCCGGCTCGTGGCCGTGGCCTCGCGGGCGAACCGGATTACGGCGATGACCCGTCATCCACGCTGATCATCTCCCCGCGCGAGAACCTCAAGGGCAACGCTCACATCATCGTTGACCAGGGTGCTCCGCTGGCTGACAACCTGCGCCTGATCGCATGGGTTGATGAGAACCAGAACCGCACGCAGGACGAGAACGAAGGCCTCGCAGGGCTGAAGGTCAAGCTGGTTCCGACCGATGGTGGTCCGTCCATCGCGGGCGAGACCAACGAAGACGGCAACGTCTACTTCGAGTCTGCACCGTGGGGTGAGTACACCTTCGAGATCGACAACCCGGGCAACCTGCGTCTGATTGATCCGCGTGATCCGGAGAAGAACTCGTCCCGTGCGGGCTCGACCCTGGAGTCGAAGCCGTTCAAGGTTCGCGGCAAGTTCTCCGAGCCGTTCGAACTGCGTCCGGCTGCGGATGATCCGTCCCAGAAGGAAATCGTGATCGGTCTGCAGTTTGAGAAGGGCAACGGCGACATCGCTGCAGGTGGCGGTATCGGCAGGGACAACGAAATTGTTGGCGAGGACGGCAGCTCCCTGGGCAAGTGCCTGGCCACCGCATCCTCGGTATCCAACCCGGTTGCGTGGCTGGTGCCGATCGGCCTTCTCGGTGCAGTCGCCGGTGGTATCGGTGTGATGTTCGAAGACGAGCTCAACGCCGCGGCCGCACAGGCCAACGAGGCAGTGCGCAGCGTGATGCCGAACGTGAACATTGAAGTCCCGTCTGTGTTCAACCAGTTCCAGGCGCAGATCGACCAGGTCAACCGCCAGCTGTCCCAGATCAATCCGGCCGCCCCGGCTGCGGTTGCCGGTGTTGGCCTCCTGGCTGTGGCTGGTCTGATCATGGGTCTGTACTACGCCAGCTGCCAGTTCGGCTGGAATGTAGAGACCGAGGGCAGCAGCTCCAACAACAAGGCCGAGGCAACGGAGACCGCCAAGCCTGAGGAGCCTGCGGAACCGGCTGAAGCCTAAAAGCTGACCCGCCTACGAAACCGATGCAAATTGCTCGGCGAGTAGGCGGGTTTCGCTTTTGTTCGGGATGTATTGTGAAGTCCAAGGTTGGCGTATACATTCATATGTGGTTTTTGGGGGCGCTCGCGCGCGCTTTTTCTATTCTCGAGAGGTAATAATGGCAGCAACATCCAAGGCAAAACGTGCCGTCGGGCTTTCGCTCGCGGCAGCAGTCGCAGGCTCGATCGCACTCGTGCCGGTCGCAAACGCGCAGGAGAGCGCTACTGCGAAGGAGACTGCGCCTGTGACGTCGTCTGCTGCGGTGGACCCGGTGTCGTCGACAAGCAATGCGAGCAGCGTATCGACGACCCCAGCAACCACCCCGGCCACCACCACCCCCGTGGCGGGTTCGGCCGCGCCGGTCACGCAGACCCCAGCCAAGGACTCGAACCTTTCGGACGCTGCAAAGGCATTTGCTGCCTTGTTCCTGGATACGCCCGGTAACGGCACCGGTACCTCTGGCGCGCAGTACAACTCCAAGGGCCGCACCTACACCGCTCTTGCGCGCCACCCTGAAAACAAGCTGCTGTACGCCATCTCCCAGGACGAGGAGGGCAAGGACGCCGGCCACCTGCTGCGCATTAACGCCAACGATGGTGGTCTGATGGATCTGGGCAAGATCGACCTCAAGGGTGACGACGCCACCAAGATCGACACCGCTGCCTTCACCGCAGGCGGCACGCTTGTGCTGTTCGGCGAGGACAAGGTGTACACCCTGGATCTTTCCGACGATAAGTCGGGCGCCAAGAACACCCCGCTCGCGTTCACCACTAAGCCGCTGAAGATCGACGGCGTAAAGGAAGCCGGCAAGCCCGCCGCATGGGCTGCCGACGGTGAGAAGAACGAGACCTCGCTTGTCGCCCTGTCCACCAACGACAAGGGCGAGGCGTACCTGTGGCACCTCGACATCGACGCTAAGGACCCAGCCGCGACCCACACGGCTGTGACAGTGCCGGAAAAGGTAACCCTGCCGAAGGTAAAGGCACTGAACTACGCCTACAAGAACGAAGACGGCGAGTTCGTCTTCGCCGACGACGACGCGACCGCTATCCACGTGAAGGACAACGCGGTTTCTAACGTCGTCACCAAGGGTGATGAAGCTGACAACTTCGCCGGTGTCGCTGGCCTCAAGCTGCCTGGCCGCGACAACCCGGAGACTGGCGCTGCAACCCCGACCGCAACCCCGGGCAGCGAGACCCCGACCAACCCGGCCACGACAACGACCACGCCTGCAACCGAGACCCCGACCAACTCGGCCACGACCCCAACCGCGCCTGCGGCTGAGGACGACTGGGTCATGGAGGTCCTCGTCCGCACCGATGACAACAAGGCTGTTGAAGGCGCTGAGTTCAAGAGCGCTGATGGCCGCGTTGCCGGTAGGACTGGTGCCGACGGACGCGCAAACGTCGTGTTCGATCTGAATAAGGACGCTAAGGATCGCAAGCTGATCAAGCTCACCTTGATCGAACCACCGCACGGCTACAAGAATGCGGAAATCCAGGTCCAGCGCAACGCGAAGACCGCAGAGATCGTTCTCGCCCGTGATCCGAAGGTGACCACGCTGAACCGTCCGCAGCAGATTTTGAAGGCGATTGATGAGTTCAAGCCGATTGCCACCAAGGTTCTCGGCCCAGCAGCCGCAATGGCCGGCGCCGCGGGTCTCGCAGGTGCCGGTGGCGGTGCGAAGACCACGAAGTCCTCGGCGACGCCACTGCCGCTGAAGACCACCCCGAGCCGCTCCACGGGCCGCACCACGTCCGTGAAGAACGCAAGCAACAACTCCAACCGCGTTGCTGCGAAGGGTTCGACTTCCACGAAGAAGACCACCACCTCCTCCAGCAAGGAGCGCGACGGTGATCTTGCGGATACCGGTACGCCGATGCGCGCCGTGATCTCCCTCGGCGTCCTGCTGATGCTGGTGGGTGGCGCCTACCTGGCGCTCGGCCGTCGCCGCGAGACCAACGAGAACTAAAAACCAGGCATAGAAACGCCCGCCGGATTCGACACCAGCGGGCGTTTCCGCGTCTGTGGGCTGATCGTCTAGCTGGGCTTGTGATGCTGCTAGACGGTCTCGTTTTGGCCTCTGTGTTTGCCCTGGTGGTGTTGGGGTTGTTTGTCGTTATGGGGCTGATCGTCTAGCTGGTGTTTCGGGGTGCTAGACGATGAGCGTTGGGGTGGTGTTCTCCTGGTCTGCTAGTGGTGTTCGGGATTGTGCTAGCAGATCGAAAGATGCCGGTGGTGTTTGTCCAGGTCGTGTTGGGCATGGTGTTTATTAGTGGGCTCATCGGCTAGTTGGGCGCGAAACGTACTAGCAGTGTCATGTCTCATGACTTTTTGGACATGG
>NZ_KV787949.1:0-5004 GCF_001807155.1 Corynebacterium sp. HMSC05C01
TTACCCGTCCACAAAATTTGACACAGGCCACAACTCACTGCACTATGTAGTGTCTGTGACATTTCATTAACACGTAGGTTGCACTGTGTATTGGGCACCCATTTCATCGACACGTTTACTGCGCAATCAAATGCCCTGTCACTTTAATGACATGTGAATTGGGCAGTGAAGTGGTTTGTCATCCTATTGACACCTTTACTGCGCAACAGGATGACAACGACATTCTGCAGGTCTGTGTGCTGGCATGTTTGCTGTGCAGCACATGCGCCGTCGTACACACCGACGCGCTGCGCAATATCTCCGCCACTTAACCGGCCAATTCGCTGCGCAACGTAGTGACACTTGGCCCCGCTTAGCCGAGATTTCTTCGATTTTCGCCGAATCTCAGCGGTTTCATACCGCAGATGACCGACGACGCCGACGGCGCCCTGTACGGCCCGCAGACGGGCGTGCAGAGCGCATGGTGAGCTGCTAAAGCTCCATACCGCCGTCACGATCACGCTGCTGTTGCTGCTGGCGGCGCTTCTCGATACGCTCGCGCGCACGTTGCTGCGCCCCGCCCTTCTTGCCTGAGGTCTGCGACTGCTTGAACAGCGTGTAGCGCTCAAGCAGCTCCGGGCTGCGATGCAGTTCTTGCACCAGGAACTTCTTGTCCAGATGCTCCAACTGCTGTCCTGACTTCACCGCTTCTTCGATGATGATGGCTGCTTCATCTTCGGCGTCCGTGTGCGCGTTGCGGCGGATCTGATCAGCCTCATCGCGGGCATCCGTGCGCGTTACTGCAGCGTCGCGCGTGGCCTCGTCGCGGATGCTTGTGGCCTCATCTCGTGCTTCGCTGCGGATCGTCTCAGCGTCGCGCTCAGCCTGCTTACGGGCCTCGTCGGCTTGGCGTGTGATCGACTCCGCTTCGCTGCGGGCTGCGGCTGTAATCTCGCCCGCCTTGGCCTGTGCAGTCTCTTCGGCTCGTTCGAGCAGCTCGTCTGCTTGCGCTTCGGCAAGGCCCATGGTCTGCTCGGCTTCTTGCTTGGCCTTCTCGCGCGCGTCACTGCGGATCTGCTCGGCTTCTTGCTCTGCCTTCTCACGTGCCTCGTTGAGCACACGCTCGGCAACAGCGCGAGCCTGTTCTTCGGCGTGCTGCAACACACCTTGCGCTTTTTCGTTGGCAGCTTTTGCCTGTTCAAGTTCTTTTGCTGTTTGCTCGCGGTCACGATCAATTGCGTCCATATCGCGCTGCACGGATCGCTTCTTGACTTCCACATCATCCTCGCGCTTGGCGAGGTCGCGCTCCCGGTCTTGTTGTTCTGCGTAGCGTCCGAGGTTCAACGACTCGTCATGCCGCTCGGAGACTTCCAGTTCCACCGGATAGCCCAGCGAGTGCATGTGTTCGCGCAGGCCCCGTTGCGCGTCGATGAACTTCTGGTTACCCGAGATCTGCTTGCCCTTCTTCGGGCCGGATGTGTACCGCACTGAGGTGTCAGTGTTGTACGCGATGCCGGGGCGGCAACGGAGCTTGTCGGGATCTTCGGGCTTCGGTGAGAACGTATCCGCCTGGAACTGGATGTGTGGCGTTGATTCGTCGAAGTTCATATCACCGCCAGCGACTGCGTCGATACCGCCGGGAATGAAGTTCTCGGCGAGCCAACGCATTGACTCTTCGGGGTACATCATTGCTTCTTCGTAGTCGCGGGCTGCATAGCGCGGACGTTTCACTTCGCGCCCGTCCACCTCACTGGTGTAGTAGTCGGGGATCTCCTTGCACATCGACTTCGGCAGATACACGACGAACAGCGACGTCTCGAAACTGTTCTTCTGCACGCGCACTCCGTCCATCCGAGGCGTCTACGGCCGCCACAGGGCCGTACAGCCGCTGCCACAAAGATGAACCAATCGAGTCGCGGCGCTACACATTTGCATCAACAGCTGCCGCTGGATCTGCTGCGAGCGGGCGCTCGCGAAACACACGTCGCTGGCGGTGTCTGTTACATGCGCTTGCGCGCATATGGCCGCCGCGAACGTGATACGTCTGCACCGATAGTGTGCTTGTAGCACGGGCCGATATGGAGTGTGTTACTCAGCCCGTGTCGTTGACCCCCGCAGCAGCATCAACACCGCCTTGCGGCGGATGGCTCGCTGCGGGATGTTCACCACCCTGCAATGACCGCCTAGCGGCGGTGCCAGAGTGCAGGGTGTGGCTGTGCGCACCACGTTAACGATGTCGGTCTTGCCGTTCGGTTCGACGCCGTGGCACGTTCGCAAGCTCACGTTGCACACGGCGTGCGCGATGACGCGGGAAGACGCCGCAAGCGGCGTTTCCACCCGTCATCGGCCCTTACTTTAAGACCGACATACAACGACTGACGCCGTATGTGGTGCGCACAGCGTGGCGACCTGCAGATTTTGTGTAGGCACCATGTGCGCTTCGCGCATCAACGGGCCGTTTCGGGTAAGGGTCGAAGACCGCATAAAGACCCGAAACACGCAGGTCGCAGCCCCCTTCTGTGTCAAAACCCCTATATGTTTGTCGTTATAGGGGTAGAAGGGGGAAAAGGGCATAAGGGGGTGCGACGCCTCCGCTGCGCTCCGGCGCTCGGCATAGCCGAGGCACTGCACCGGGTATTACTACTCGCTGGCGCTCGCATAACCCGGTGCCCGGCGCTGGCGCGCCGCCCCTCATAGCCCCAGACTCAGACCTCGCTCGCTCGGTCTGGCTGGGTCTACCTTTCCCTCCGCTGCGCTCCGGTCAAGGTGCCCAATAGTGCAGCTGGCGCTGCACCTTGTGTGATGACCCATGCTTTACGTCACGACACTGCCGGCAATCCGATATATCTTGTCGATATACAGTCGGATATGCCAGCATCTGTGTGTCGTGTTTGGGTCATCACGAAACGCTCCATCACGGCAAGCGTGCCGTGATGAACATCAACGTTTCTACCGACGCGGCATGATGCGGCATGCGCCGCATACCATCTGCCGTCGCGGTTGCATCTTCAGCAGCACAGCTGCTGAAATCTGCTCTGTCCACGCTGCTGTCTTTGCTGCACCCACGGCCCCGTCTTCGGCATATTTCAAGTCCACACAAGACTATGCCGGCCAGAACCGCGCATAACAGCAGCGCGACATACCGCCAGCCATGTGGCGGATGATCCAGGCGACGGGGCAGACGTGTATATGCCCCGTCGCCGATACCGGCGCAAGCATCGTGACAGTGTCACGTGTAGCGGTGCCGCAGCCACCCGCACACACGCGAAAACCCCGCCCTTGCGAGCGGGGTGTGTGGCGACATCAAACGTGACGGCTGTACGTCGTCACGCCGCGTGGCCGTACACACATGAGGTGATTGCGTGTACGGCTAAAGGGTTAGTCGGGTACAACTTCTAGATGCCGCTTCGGCTTACTGCCCTCGGTGCTCTCAGGCGTGTCGCCGTCACCGTTCTCAGGTGTATCGCTGTCCCCTTCGGTGCTGGCGGACTTGTCACCGTCGAGATTCACCTCGAACTCTTCGGCATACTTGCGCAACTGCGCAAGGCGCTCCTTTGTCGCTTTGTGTGCACGGCGCGCCTCGTTCACGGTATCTTTTGCTTGCTGCTCATCGCGCAGCGCTGCTGCGTAATCGTCTCTGAAAGACATGGTTTGTTCTCCTTGGTTGAATGAACTGTTTATTTGGACTCGGGGCACGACGGTGGAGCGCGCGTGTGTAGTAGCACGGCCATCACCCATCAGCCCTCGCACTCAGTTCAAGACCCAGCCTGACTAGCTGAGCTAAGCGGCGGGATCTCGTCGTAGGCGGGTTTGTCCGCATTAGTGCTTCACACCGCCCAGCACCGTGACGAGCTGCTGGCGCTGCTCATCTGTCAGTTGGGGCGCTGCATTCACGACGGCATCGACGAAGCCGTCGAATAGCTGCGGGGCAGGGCGGCGTGCGGCCGCGAGGTAGGCGTCGAGATCGTCTTGGCGAATCCGATAGGCGGTGCCGAAACGGTGGAATGAAAGACGGCCCTCTTTAATAGCTTTTCGCAACGTGGACTCGGAGCCGACGCCGAGATCGGCGAGTTCCTGCAGCGTGTAAAAGCGTGGCGCGACGGCGGTAGTCGTGTCCTTTTCGGACATAGAAAAACGCTCCTGGGCAGATTGATCTGTCCCGGAGCGGGGTGCTTTACCGGCTTGCTATTCAGGCGGCTTGGAGTGCCGTGCTCAACTCGCTAGAACGGTGGTCTGCCGTCCCATCGCTTTACGGGAGCGCTTACTCCCTACCTGACCGCTTTTGTGGTTGGCAATGCCGTTGCCGACCGGTCTATCTCGTCGGAGGAACCGCGCCTATCACGGTCGAGAGGCTGTCTCTTTATGAATTATCCTCGGGGTTATCCCCCGTATGCGGCTGGCTAAACCAAAAACGAATTAAAACGCCACATACGGTCTGGGGGCCATCGTACGGAACTTATGCGTCGCGCACAATAGCCTGCGACCTAATCTTTACGAATCGAACCGAGCACGTTTCTACACGCCACGTGGCACGGCTGGGGTGTTGTGGTGGGGCAGCTGTTGTGTGGCGGCATGGTGACACGCAAGGGGCGCGCCTTTTTGTGACCTGTGACACGTCTATAGTGTGCTCGTTTCGTAGTTTTGACCTCGTTTCGTAATTTGCCGATCAAAATACGAAAAAATTACGAAACGCTCTACCTGCGGTTTCGTAGAACTACGAAAATCGGAAAACCAAATTACGAAACACGCGATAACGCTGTGACCTGCATAGACACGTCACATTTCGGGGATGTTTCGTAATTTTGCGGCATTTCGACCCAAACCTTTTAAGGGAGAGACGCAGACACACATTACGGGCACATGTCTACGACATAGACCGTCCTCATTGAGGGCACGCTGCAGGGGTTGTAGCTATGTGACACGGCCGGGATGCTGCGTCACGGTGACACGCAAGGGGCGCGCCTTTTTATGACCTGAGACACGTCTGTAGCGCGCTCGTTTCGTAGTTTTGACCTCGTTTCGTAA